>CAOKMR010000028.1 GCA_948469815.1 uncultured Clostridiaceae bacterium
ACATTCTTTTGGCTTTTCATAAATTCTTACGAATTTTATTGAAAAATAGCCATTTTTTGGTCGAGGTGACAGGGATCGAACCTGCGACCTCATGGTCCCAAACCACGCGCGCTACCAACTGCGCTACACCTCGATATTATATTATTAATAAATATTTATATAACAAAATTAATATTTTCAAAATTATTTATTTCATTTATATATTATACTCAAAATAATCTTAAATGTCAACTATTATAAAGAAATTTCAGAATAAAAAAATTATTTTTTTTGAAAAACACCGAATTATTTTGTTTCAAGAGTTCTATTTTTATTAAAATTCTTTATCTGTTACAAATATTTATAACTAATATAATATTTTAATTTAACAGTTTTAGTTTAATAATGGATCTATTGTTTCTTTTATTGTTTTTTCTAGAGTATCCCAACTATAATCGAATTTTGCTTGCTCTTCTTCTGTTAGTCTTAGTTCTAGTATTTCTCTTATTCCTGTGCTATTTATTACTGCTGGAACTCCAATATATAATCCTTTATGTTTGTATTCATTTTCTAATTTGGTAGATACTGGCAAAATTTGGTTTTCGTCATTTAATATTGCTTTTATTAATTTTGTGAGTGCTAATCCTATTCCATAATATGTTGCTTTTTTTCTGTTTATTATTTCGTATGCTGCTTGTTGAACATCTTTATAAATGTCTTCTAGTACACTAAAATCCTCATGTCTATCTTCCAATACATCTATTACTTTTTTACACCCTATATAGCAATGTGTCCATGGTACAAATGATGAGTCTCCATGTTCTCCCATTATATATGCATGTACATTTTTACTTGATATATTAAAGTATTCTCCTAATATATATCTTAGTCTTGCTGTATCTAATACTGTTCCTGATCCAATTACTTTGTTTTTTGGGAAACCTGATACCTTTGATACTACATATGTCATGATATCTACAGGATTGCTTGCTACTACAAATATTCCTTTAAATCCACTTGATATTACATTTTCTGTGATTTCTTTCATTATTTTTGCATTTATTGTAGCTAATTCAAGTCTTGTTTGCCCTGGTTTTTGTGCAATTCCTGCTGTTATTACTACTATATTTGCGTCTTTACATTCTGTGTAATCTCCTGATTTTATGTTTATTCTTGATGGTGCACATGATAGTCCATGGCTTAAGTCCATGGCTTCTCCTTCTGCTTTTTCTTTCATGACGTCTACTAATACTAGCTCGTTTATTCCTCCTTGGTTTAATAATGAGTATGCAAAACTCATTCCTACAAATCCTGTTCCTATTAAAACTATTTTTCTTTTTTCTACCATTGCTTTTCTTCCTTTCTTTTATTAATTCAATTTCATTGATAGCAATTTACTTATTCCTGAAATCGAGCAAAATTTACTTCGTAAATTTTTCACGAAAACGGAATTGTCATTAGTTTAATTTCATTGATAATAACTTACTTATTCCGTTTTCCTCCATTGTAACTCCATATACTGTTGAGGCTTGCTCCATTGTTCCTTTTCTGTGTGTTATTGTTAGGAATTGCGTTTGCCCTACGAATTTTTTTAGGTATTCTGCAAATCTATATACGTTTACATCGTCTAAGGCTGCCTCGATTTCGTCTAGTATACAGAATGGTGATGGATTTATTTTTAACATTGAGAATAATAATGCTATTGCCGTGAATGCTCTTTCTCCTCCTGATAATAACATCATGTTTTGTAATTTCTTTCCTGGTGGCTGTACTTTTATTTCTATTCCTGTTTCTAGTATTTTACTTTCATCTTCTAGTTTTAGTTCTGCTGTTCCTCCTCCAAATAATTCTTTGAAGGTTGTTTTGAAGTTTTCATTTATTATTTTGAATTGCTTTAAAAATTGCTCTTTCATGGTTTCTGTCATTTCTGCTATTACTTCTTTTAGTTGTGCTATTGAGTTTTCTATGTCTAGTCTTTGTTCACACATGAAGTCATATCTTTCTGATGTGTTTTTGTATTCTTCTATTGAGTCTATGTTTACACTTCCTATGTTTTTGATTTCTTCTCTAATTTTGTTAGCTTCTTTTGTTGCGTTTAATACATTGTTTGGCTTTTGATATTCTTCTGTTACATTGCTTGGAGTTAATTCATATTCTTCCCAAAGTTTGTTTGTTACTTCTTCTATGTCATGTTCCACTTTTTCTTTTTTTATTTCTATTTTTGTTATTTCTGATTTGATAGTTTCTAATGTTTCAAATTGATTTAGTACTTTTTTTTCTGTTTCTTCTAGTTTTTCGTTTTTTGCATTTCTTTCGTTTTTTAGTTCTTGTACTTTATTATCTCTACCCTCTATGTTTTTATCCATTTCTACTAATCTATTTTCAAGTTCTTTTATTTCTTGTTCTAGTTTTCCATTTTCTGTTTTTATTTTTTCTTGGTTTTCTTCTTTGTTTTTTATACTTGTGTCGTTTGTGGTGATTTCATTATTGATTCTTTCGACTACTTCATCTATTGATATTTCGCTTTCATTGAATGAGTTTACAGATATTTTTAGGTTTGTGACATCAAAGTTTAAATCATCTATACATTTTTGGTTGTCCTTGTTTAGGCTTGCATATTCATTTATTATTGCATTTAGTTTCTCTTTTTTGTCTTCTAGTTGTTCTATTTCTTGTTGAGTTTCTATTTTCTTTTTCTCTGTTTCTTCTTTTTGCTCTTTTATTTCCTTTTCTTCTTCTTTTAATTTCTGTATGTTCTTTTGTGATTTTTCAATGTTTTCTTCTACAGATATTAATTTTTGTTTGTCTGTCGCATATTTTATGTCTATTTCTTTTAGATTTTCTTCTAATTGATTAGCTTTTTCTAATATTACTGATATTGATTTTTTATAGTCTTCTTTTTCTTGTTCTAGTTTCTTTATTTTTTCATCAATATTTTCTAGTTCTTTTTCTAAGTCTTTTATTTCTCCAACTCTTCCTAATATGTTAACTGTTTTTGTTGGTGCTGAACCTCCTGTTATCATTCCTGATGGATTTATTATATCTCCTTTTAGTGTTACTATTCTGAATGCGTATTTGTTTTGTTTTGCTAATTGTATAGCTTGTTCCATATCTTCTACAATTACTACTCTTCCTAGTAGATTTTGAATTATTCCTTCATATTTTGAGTTATATTTTACTAAGTCTGATGCTAATCCTTGTATACCTTGAATTCCTTTACTATTTACATTGTCTAGCTTCTTGCCTTTTACTGCTGATATTGGTAGGAATGATGCTCTTCCTATATTGTTTTTTCTTAGATATTCTACTAGCTTTTTTGCATCATTTTCTGTTTCTGTTACTATGTTTTGAAGTGCTCCACCTAATGCCATTTCTATTGCTAGTCCATATTTTTTTTCTACTTCTATTAAACTACTTAGAACTCCTTCTACTCCTTTTGATAATTCTCTATTTTTTTCACAGTCCAATAGTAATGTTTTTACACTCTTTGTGTATCCTTCTTTTTCTTTCTCTGTTTCCTTTAAGAATTTAAGTCTTGATTCTTTTATTCTATATTCTGATGATATTGCATTTATCTCGTCCTCAAATTCTTTTATTTTATTTATGCTGTTTTCTTTATTTTTTGATGCTTCTTCTAATTCTGATATTGTTTCTTTTCTTTTATTCTCTATATCATAAAATACCTTTGAAATATCTTCTTTGCTAAATTTTGCTCTGTCTAATTCTGATATTCCTTGTTGTATTTCCAATTTTATAGTCTTTTCTCTTTTTTCTAAGTTCTCAAGATTTGCTTCATAACTACTTATTTCTGTACTTTTTTCAAATTTGGTGTCTATACATTGTTCTACTATTTTTTTATGTTCTTCTATTTCTTTTTCTTTCTCTGATAGTTTATTGGTTAATTCATCTAATTCTTTTTGCTTTTGTTCTAATTCTTTTTCAAATTTTTCTTTGTTTGCAAATAAATTGATTTTTTTCTCTTCTTTTTGTTTTACTTCTTCTTCTAATATTTTCTTTTTTTCTTTTAGTTCTTTGATTTCTTCTTCAAATCTTTCATAGTTTAGATTATTGTTGGTTATTCTCTCATTTGTTACTTTTATGTCTGAGTTTATTTGTTCTTTTTCTTGTAATGTCTTAGCTTCTAAGTTGTGTAATTTTTCTATTTCTTCTGTGATTAAATCTATTTCTTCTTTTAATTTTTGTTTTAAATTATTTACTTCCTCTAATTTATTGTTTTCTTCGTTTTTTTGATTATTTAAAATTTGTGTGTCCTCTATTATTTTTTCTAGTTTTTGCTTGTATTCATTAATGTTATATACAAATAGACCTACTTCTATGTTCTTTAGTTCTTGCTTTAAATTTAAATATTTTTTCGCTTTCTCTGATTGTTCTTTTAATGGTTCTATTTTTTGTTCTATTTCATATATTATGTCATTTATTCTTAGTAGATTTAGTTTTGTTTGTTCTAATTTTTTTTCTGATTCTATTTTCCTTGCTTTATATTTTACAATTCCTGAGGCCTCTTCAAATACATGTCTTCTGTCCTCTGATTTATTACTTAGTATTTCATCTATTCTTCCTTGTCCTATTATTGAATATCCATCTTTTCCTATTCCTGTATCCATAAATAGTTCTACTATGTCTTTTAATCTACAATCTGTTTTGTTTATTAGGTATTCTGATTCTCCGCTTCTAAATAATCTTCTTGTTACTGTTACTTCTGTATATTCTATTGGTAGTCTACCATCTAAATTATCAAATACTAAAGATACCTCTGCAAATCCTAATGACTTTCTATTTTGCGTTCCTGCAAATATTATATCTTCTGATTTTTGTCCTCTTAGGGATTTCATGCTTTGCTCACCTAATACCCACCTTATTGCATCAGAAATATTGCTTTTTCCTGAACCATTTGGTCCTATAACTGCTGTAATTCCTGGCATTAATTCTAGTATAGTTTTGTCCGCAAATGATTTAAATCCTTGTAATTCTAGCCTTTTTAAGTACATTTATTACCCTTCCTTATATTTTACATCTTGTATTATAATACCCTAAATATATGAAAATTTCAAGGATTTTTAGCAAATTATATTGTTTCATTGTTACTGTTAGTTTTATTATATAAATTTGTGTTATAGAATAAACTATTTAATTAATTATAGTAAAAATCTTTCATAACTTTTATTTCATTTATATTTTTTGCATTTTTTCGTCTCATTTTTCTCTTTGACTTTTTCGCAGTTTTGGTGTATAATTATGTTAGTCATATAGTAGAAAAAAAGGAGGCTATTAATAATGGTAGATTTATTTGAGGGATTTAAATCCTTCACAAATTTTATTGAAACTGAATTTGTGGGGGGACGGCTTTTCGACTATCAGTATACAATCAGTCGAAAAGCATTTAAGCAACTATTTGGTAATTTAGCTGTCCCTTTATCTTATGATGATTTGCCTGTATGTTTAAAATATATTAAAGGCATATCATATTTGCAAGTAAGACACGAACTTAACAAATTCATTTTTTCGCATGAACCCAATTCCAATTTTTTATTTATTGAATATTCCTTTACAGATGGTTTGGAGTATGTGCGAAATGAATCTTCCTTTGAGGAGCGTATTATCGCATAGTCCTACACAACGGTCACCCCAGTGGGGTGGCTTTTGTGGTATATAATATTTTACCTTGAATTTTATATTATTATGTGATATTTTATATATAGATTTTTTTAAGGTTATTTTAAGTGTATTTTCTTAAAATATATTTTACCTAAGAGAGGATTGAGTAAAATTATAGAGAGTTATAATTATCCTAAGAGAAGAAAAAAACGTAAAGTTAATTATGTAAGAGTTTTTATTTGTCTTATTATTTTAATTGCCATTGTTCTGAGTATTGGTTTTGCCTTTTTGGGCAAATCTGATAAGAATTCTACAGATGGTTTAAGTGTTAGTGATAGTAATACTTCTGAGACTGTTGCTTTTGAGGATACTACCATTCATTTAACTGCTATTGGTGATATTATGTGCCATGGTCCCAATTATAAAGCCGCATATATTTCTAGTTCTGATTCTTATGACTTTTCTCCTTTTTTTAAAAATATTTCTAGTTATACTTCTAATGCTGATTTGACTATTGGTAATTTGGAGACTACTTTTGCTGGTAAAGCTCGTGGTTATAGTGGTTATCCAACTTTTAATTCTCCTTCTGAGTTAGGACAAGCTATTAAGGATATTGGAGTTGATGTCTTAGGTACTGCTAATAATCATTGTATGGATAAGGGATATTCTGGTCTTTCTAGTACCTTAGATGTTTTAGATGAAATGGAATTTTCACATATGGGTACTTCTAGGAGTGAAGAGGAACAGAATTCTATTTTAGTAAGAAATGTTAATGGTATAAATATTGCCTTTCTTGCTTTTACCTATGGAACTAATGGTATCACTATTCCTAAAGATAAGTCTTTCTGTGTTAATTTGATTGATAAAGAATTGATTTTGAAGCAACTTGAGTCTGCAAAAAGAATGAATGTGGATATGATTTGCGTTAATATGCACTGGGGTGTTGAATATCAAACTTCTCCTAATTCTGAACAAAAAGAGCTTGCAGATTTTTTGTTTAAGAATGGTGTTGATATAATTTTCGGTAGTCACCCACATGTTCTCCAACCAATGGAAAAAAGGACTATTACTTTAGATGATGGCTCTACAAAGGATGGTTTTGTTATCTATTCTTTGGGAAATTTTATTTCTAATCAATCTGATGTTAATACTCAAGATACTATTATATTGAATTTACAAGTTACTAAGTCTGGTAAAGATGGTAAGATTAGTATTGATAGTTTCGATTATATCCCTGTGTATTGTTACAATAAAGGTAGTAGTGCTAAAAATCGCTATGAGTTGATTGATTTGAAAAGAAGTATTTCTGAATATGAGAATGGTACTAGCTCAATTAGTTCTTCTTTGTACAATACTTTTAAATCTGAGCTTCAAAGAATTGAAAAGATTATGAATTCTAACTTGAATTAATTTATATACTAGGAAAGTATAATTTTCCTAGTATATAAAAATAAAAGTGGTTAACCACTTTTATTTTTATATATATTGATATTTTTTCCTATTTATATATAAGAATATTATACTAACTATCAATGCTAGAAGCTCTGCAACTGTTACAGCAATCCAAATTCCGTTTACTCCCCAAATGGCTGGCAGTATTAATATCATTGCTACTTGGAATAGTAGTGTCCTTAAAAATGAAATTGCTGCTGATACTATTCCATTGTTTAGTGCTGTAAAGAATGATGAACTAAATATATTAAACCCACTTATTAAGTATGATATAGAGAATATCCTTATCGCATTTGCTGTCATGTTTAGCAGTTCTACATTATAGCTTACAAATATTGCTGCTAATATTTTTGAAGTTATTTCTGATATTATTGTCATTATTAATGAAGTTATTCCTATTAGTTTTATGCTTTTCTTTAATAGATTTTTTAGTTCATCTGTATTTCCTGCTCCGTAATGATAACCTATTATTGGTGCTGTTCCTATTGCGTATCCTACATATGTTCCTATAAATATAAAACCTACATACATTATTATTCCATATGCTACAACTCCATCTGCTCCTATATATTTCATAAGTTGCATATTGTATAACATATTTACTAATGATAGTGATAGGTTTGTTAGCATTTCTGATGAACCATTTACACATGATTGCAATACAGCTTTCAATTCAATTTTCGTCTTTACTAGTTTTAATTTGCTTTTATTTGGACGTATAAAATATATTAATGGTACTATTCCTCCTATTGTTTGGCTTATTCCTGTTGCAAGTGCTGCTCCAAATATTCCTAGTTTAAGTACATACATAAATAACCAATCTAATATCATATTTGATATTCCTGTGATTATTGATATAACTAAACCAAAGGTTGGTTTTTCTGCAACTATTAAAAAGCTTTGGAAACAGTTTTGTAGTACAAATGGTATTAAAAATGCTATTAGTACTGTTCCATATGTTATACATTCTTGTAGTATTTCTCCTTCTGCTCCTAATAATTTTGATATTGGTTTTACCATAACTACTGCAAGTATTGTTAGTATTAACCCTAATATTATTAATAGGTATATTAACATTGAGAAATATCTATTTGCTTTTTTTAAGTCTCCTTCTCCTATTGTTTTTGATACTAATGCACTTCCTCCTACTCCTATCATAAATCCTATTGACCCAAATATCATCAATGCTGGCATTATTAGATTTACTGCAGCAAAGCTGTTTGAACCCACTAAGTTTGATATGAATATTCCATCTACCACTCCATATATTGATGTAAATATCATCATTACTATTGTTGGTATTGTGAATTTTATTAGTTTTTCATATGTAAAGTGTTCTGATAATTCTATTTTCATTTTTTCCTCCTATTTTTGTTTTTTCATGTTTTAGTTGTTATTAGTTTTCATTTTTGCTATCTTCCTTTCTTTTATATGAATAAATAGGAACAAAAATGGGTTCAATTATTTTTTATTTTTCTTTGGTACTGGTGTTACTTTTTCTATTTCCATAATAATAGATTTACAGAATTCTGAATTATCAATATCTAATACATAATGTTCTTTTGCACCTTTATATGGATATCCTACTTCTGCATTTTGCATTTTCTCTGTTATACAATCTAATTTTTTTACAAAAGGCACATTGTTACAAACTATAATAACTGGTTTGTCATTTACATATACCATGAATTCTCCAAACATTTTCCTGTATCTTATTTCTCCAACCCCATTTATTTGTTCACATATATATTTTATGTACTCATTTGTTGTTGCCATTTTTAATTCCTCCTTCTACTTTTTTTATTCTTTCTTTTAATAAGTTATATATTGTTGTAGCTATTGGTACTCCCAATAACATTCCTAAGATTCCTCCTATGCTTCCTCCTATAGTTACTGCTACAAGTACCCATATTCCTGGTAACCCTACTGAATTTCCTACTACTTTTGGATATATTACATTTCCTTCTATTTGTTGTATAATTATTACAGATATAATAAATGTTACAACTTTTAGTGGATTAACTGATACAATTAAAATAGCTCCAACTATTATGCCTATAAATGCTCCAACTACTGGTATTAACGCTGTTACTCCTATAAGAACACCTATTGGTATAGCATATGGAATTCTTAATATTAACATTACTATTATGCAAAGTATTCCTAGTATGGTTGCTTCTAAGCATTGAACTGTGAAAAACTTTCTAAATACATGGTTTGCTTGTTTTCCTATATTAATTATTCTTTCTGACTTTTTCTTTTCTACATATATATTTAATAGCTTTTTTATTTGAACGCTTAATCTCTCTTTATCTATTAATATATATATTGCAAATATAATTGCTATAAAGATATTTGAGATAGCACTAATGGTATTTGTAACAATTGATATTGAGAAATTTAACAAATTGGGTATTTGATTAATAATTTGTTCTTTCATGTTCTCTACATTTATATTAAAATTTTTTATGTCTAAAATTTCTGTATCTACTTCTTCTAATATCTGGTTTATTTTTTCTGCATAATATGGCATCTTTTCTATTAACAGTCTAATAACTTCTATCAGCCTTGGTACGATTAGAGTAATGACTAATGCTATTACAAGTACTATTACTACAATTGCAAAGATTATAGATAGTGTTCTTAATATTTTCTTATTTTTAATCTTGCTCATTTTCTTTTCAAAAAATGACATTGGAATATTAAGTATAAAAGCTATACTTCCTCCTAAGATAAATGGAAATGTCACTCTTATTATACAATTTACAATATTTCCTACTGTCTTTAAGTTTAATACTGCCCATAACCCTATAAGTGTATATGTAATTAAAATTATGTATTTTTTTAAGTTTGCCTTTTTTTCTTCCATGCTATTTTCTCCTATGTCACATTTTATTAAGAAATTTGATTATATTTATTTATAATACTTTTTTAAAAGTGATATGCAAATAGTTTTTATGATTAAAATGAAGCTGCATTAGAAACTATCAAATGTTGCTTCAATAATGTCTTCTGCTAAATCTTTACAATCTTTTTCAGATAATAATTCATTATAATAAAGATACATTTTTTTAGAAATTTCATTTTCCATTTAATACTTCTCCTTTATTTAATATAAAATAATATGAATGTAAACCCAAAGTGAAATATCTATGTTTGTCTTATTTTTTAAGTTTAGATATTAATTTTGAATATTATTCTTCCCAAACAGCTATATAATTTTCATCTTTTTTAAACATATCTGCTAACAAGTTATTAATCCTATTTACTTTTCCACATTGTATCCATTTGTCTTGCTTAAGTTTATCAAAAACATCTTCTAATGTCTCAGCATAATATTTAAAAGCATTATCATGAGCTTTGTTTAAAACATAAAATGTTTCATCTGTTGTAGTATATAGAACATCAGCAATCATTATCTTAGTCAAAAAAATCACCTCCTAGATAAGCCATTCAATTAAAAGTTTTAATTTACATTTTTATTATAACAATAATTTATTATTTATGCAAAATTTAAAGCAAAAACAATCTTGTTAATGTCAATGTTATACATTTTTAGTAGATAACCCCAATTTTATAGCTAAACAAAGAATAAATAGTAAAAAAATAACACAGGACAAATTAGCTGAACTTATAGAAGTAAATCCAAGCCATTTAAGTAATATTGAAAGAGGCAAAGCCAAAATGAGTACAGAGACTCTTGTAAATATATCCAGAAATCTAAATATTTCAATAGACTATTTATTGTTTGGAGATATAACCTTAGAACATGATCAATATACTAATATTGCAATTCTAGAGGTAAAAGAAATCCTAAAAAATAAAGATAAAAATGATGTAAATGCTTTTATAACTTTCTGTAAAGATTTTTCTGAATTTTTGAAAAGAATTTCAAAGTGGTAAAGAACAAATAAGAAAAATCAAAGATTTTTCTTTAATTTGTTCTCGCCCGATTGAGTTTTCGACTGTAAGGAGAAAATCTCAAGGGCTAGCGATTATAGCATTTATATAATAGGAAAGTATAACTTTCCTATTATAAAATAAAACTTTGTCAACCTTAAATTGACAAAGTTCAACTCATACGGGTTCGTATAATGTTGTTTAGAAATAATTTCTCCTGTTTTTTCTCCCGTTTTCTCATCTAAAACGTCAATTAATTCCATAAAAATACTTTACCTCCATATTGATATTTAAGCAACTCTTATTCCTATATCAATTACATCTAATAATTATTCTTTCTTTGTGATTTTTAGGTTGTTTGTCTATAAACTTTTTAGCTTCTTTATCAATTTTAATTTTGTAAGTCATCAATATTTAACCCCGCTTCCTTTAAATTCTTCAAGTGGGATTGCTTCTTCTTCGTCTTTTTTTCTTTCTTCTTCTGATTTAGAAATATAAGAAAGCAACATCAATTTTTCTGTTATATCCATATCATCAAATTCTGTTTCTGGATTTATCTTTAATATTTCTTGTTCTATTTCAGTTTCAAATAAACTCTTAATACCTTGAACAAATTTTATATTTACATAAGGTATCATACTTGTTATATCTGTCATTAGTTGTTTTTGATTTTCACTCATAATATTTAATCTCCTTTATTTAGAGTATCACAAAAAACGTTGCTAACCTTTACGATTAACAACGTTTATCTCATACGAGTTCGTATAAGGTTGTTTTGGTGAGCCAGGAGGGATTCGAACCCCCGACCCCAGGCTTAGAAGGCCTGTGCTCTATCCAACTGAGCTACTGACCCATGACGCTTATTTATAATAACATAAAATTTAAGCTAAGTCAATATAACTTGATAAATTTTTACACTATTTTTGAAATATTTTAATTATGACCTTTTTATAGATTTTAAATAATAACACTCATTCTATAATTCATATTTTAATTTATATATTAAAGATACTTATAATTTTTTATTTTATAATTTACAAAAAATTATAATCCCCTGTTCCGTAAGGTTCTATTTTTTTGATATTTTTTTACATCTTTCTACAATTTATTTATATATTTCTTCCATTTCATCATCTTGCAGAAAATAAATAATATTTTCTTTAAATATTTTAGATTCCTTAGTTGGATTGTATAATTCTTCTTTAAAATTCAATTTATTTAAATTAGTTATATATTTCTTCATTTCTTTTTTGTTCACTTTCTTTTTTATACTAAAGATATAATGTATAATTAGGTAAATATTTTTTATTACAAATGTTATCTACTAAAATTTTTATATCTTATAGTTATCTATTTCTTGATTGTACTTTGATTTTGCTACTTGTTATTTATGTATACTGCAGACAAGTGTTTTTTAGTTTTCATAACACTTTTATGTATACTTATTTGTTGGATAAAATACTAGTACTTTTTATATTTTTTAATTAGTTCTGACTCCTTTACATTTTCAACGCATTCTTACATTACCAACGTTTTCCTTCGTTTATAAAAATACAATTTTGATTTTTTCATTTTTTTTGGCTTACTTTTTAATTATAAAAAAATTAATAGGTAAGTATATACTTTTTACTTACCTATTATACTATATATTTTTATATTTATGTTAACGAAAACCTCCTCCGGCCTCCGCCTCCTCCGAAGGATCCTCCTCCTCCTCCTCCAGAAGAGAAGCCTCCGCCTCCAGAAGAGTAACTTTCTGCTCTTGCTTTAGCTGCATTTGCTTGTGATATTCCATGTGTAGAACACATATGTATAAAAATTATATTATCATATGTGCCATAGCTTGATTGTTCTATTAAGTCTGGATATAATTCTTTAAATTCTTTTGCAACTTCTTTTGCAATTCCCATCATTTGTGCATATATTAAATATTCTTCAAATAAATGAACTTCTATTGCTTCTCTTTCTTTTATAAGTGTATATTCTTGAAGATATTTTTTTAATCCTGCTAATTGAATAGCTTCTTCTTTTAAAGCTTTAGTTGCTGTATATTGTTTACTTTTAAACACTTTCATACTAGTTATTTCTTCTACTGTAATTAAACCTTCGGTAACTAATTTGTCTTTTTCTCTTTCTATTATTTTGTCAAACCATGTAAGTATTTTAGAATAACTCTTTTTACACCATTTTTCAAATTCCTTGTTTTCTAAAATTCCATCCTCGCTTGCTTCATATAACATTTTAAATAAAGCTTTTTCCTTTTCATCTATAATTAATTCTGGGTTTGTTTCGTTTAAAATAACTACTGTATCTTCTTTTTTACGTATAGTTCCTACTTCCCTCTTTTCAACTCTAATTATAGAGTCTTTAAGCCATTTTAGTATAATTGAACCTAATATATCTGTTTTCTTATTTATTATGTCATATTGATATCCTATATAATATGCTCTAAATATATCTCCATTACATGGTATATCTCTAAAGTATGGTATATCTTTTTCTATCTTCTTCCCTGAGTCCCCAAAATTAAATTTTTCTCTATTTGTCATACTACCTACTGCTAAAATTATTGCAGAGAAAACCCCGAAATTAAATAATATTGAAATAATAGGTATTAATACACTTATAAAACTTGCTCCAGATGAATTCCCTTTATATTTCGTACTACCTTCTTCTGCCATTTCATAATAATGCCCAAAATCGTAATTTAATTTATTATTTGTTTTGAATGTACCTAAAGGAAATTTTACTAATATCGTCATATATTCATTTGTTTCCAAAGTTCCATCAGATTGCATTTCTATATATCCATCATAAACATATGCTGTTCCACCATAATTTCCATATCCCCATACATCTGTTGTATCTGATATTTTAAAATTTGTATGTATTTTTATATATACATTCCCTATCTTTGTTGAAAAATCATATGGTATTAATGTCCAATATATCATTTGCGAGTCTGTAAGCTCTGAAACGAAATTGGTTATTTGATATTTTACCGTATATGTATGTGTACCATAACTACTTATTCCCCAACAAAGTTCTACTCCATCTGAAATTTTATTAATTCCAAATTTGTTTGCTTTACTAGATAATGTTCCTGAGGTATTCCATGTATTTAATTTTGTATATTGTGTATTTCCATCTGTTACTGATAACATTGTAATTTCAGAATTTCCCAAATTATAATATGGATGATATACCTCTGTTCCTTCATTTGTAGTGCAATTCCAAATTTCCGTAACTGTTGCTGTTCCATTATCATCAATAGCTATATCCATCGAAACTTTTTTTATTGTATTTGCATCTACTGTTTTAAATAAACTAAATATCAAAAAAGTAAATAATAGAATTAAAAATATTTTTAATATCCTCTTCATTGATCCTCCCCCTTTATATATACATTATGACATATAATTATTTTTTTATCAATAAATTTTTATATAATTATGTTTGTGTAAGCATTGTATAGTTACAATTAATATAGTAAAAGATAAATTGTAAATAATTATTAACTATTCATTAAAATTAATTCATTCCCTCGACCATTAATTTATGATATACTATATATATAAATATTATATTGGGAGGTTCATATGGAAATTATTTTAGGTAAATCAAGTGGATTTTGTTTTGGTGTTAGAAATGCAATAGATGGAACTGAAAAAGAATTAAAAAACAGTAGCCCTATATATTGTTTAGGTGAAATTATTCATAATGAAGAAGTTATTAAAGATTTAGAAAGTAAAGGTCTTGTTATTATTGATAATATTGATAATGCTAAAGATACAGTTATTATTCGTTCTCATGGAGTACCTAAATATGTATATGATACTGCAAAAGAGAGAAACATAAAATTATTAGATTACACATGTCCATTTGTTTTAAAAATTCATGAAACTGCATTAAAATATTCTAATAATAATTATTTCATTTTTTTATTGGGAATTAAAACTCATCCAGAAACTATAGGTTCTATTAGTTTTTGTGGTGATAATTCTTATTTAATAGAAAATTTTAATGATATTTCCCCTGCCATAGATAAGTTTAATAGTTCTAATCTAAATAATTTACTAGTTATTTCTCAAACTACTTTTAGTGTTTCTTTATTTGAGGATATAGTTAATGAGATAAGAAGTAAAGTAAATCCAAATGTTAATTTTGAAATAAAAAATACTATTTGTAATACTACTTCTATTCGTCAAAAAGAAACTGAGGAAATTGCTAAAAAAGTAGATTTAATGATTATAATTGGAGGTAAACATAGTTCTAACACTAAAAAATTATATGAAATTGCAAAAATAAATTGCAAAAATAGTATACTTATTCAGACAAAAGATGACCTAAATATTGAGTACTTAAAACAATTTAAAAGAATTGGTATAATGGCTGGAGCTTCAACTCCACAGAATATAATTGAAGATGTTGTGGATTTTTGCAAAAATTAGAACTTTTTTGTAAAAAATACTTGCATTAATTGTTTTTTAATACTATAATGTTTGTATCAAAAGATAAAATTATTGTGAGGAGAAGACACATGGAACTAACAAAGAATATTTTTTTTAATACTGATAAATTAATCACTAATACTGTAGTAAAAATTTCATATACAGGTAAATTATTTCAAGATAAATCTGAAGAAGTATATATTCATTATGGCTTTGGGAATAATTGGGATAAAGTTAATGATTTGAAAATGGAAAAAACAGAACTTGGATTTCAAGCTGAAATAACACTAACAGATGCAGCAACTTTTAACTTCTGCTTTAAAGATACAAATGGCAACTGGGATAATAATAATAACGCAAATTACATTTTCCCTCTAGAAGCCGTTCAAAATGCTTTAATTACTACTAAACAACCAGAATTTGGTTTAACTACTCATAGACTTAGAAAAACTTATATGTGGAGTAAGAAAATTAAATTAGCTGTATATAAAATTATAAGATTTGTACCAAAATTAATATCTGGAAATTATAAAAGAAAAGTTACAGAACAATAAAAAAATAGAGAGAGCGCTATCTCTCTATTTTTTTAGGTTGTAAAAGAATTGTTCTTTGGTTAGGTGCATGAATGCAATATTCTATTAGGTGTACTGTTGTACATTGAATAGAAATTGCATGAATAGCAACAACGTCAAAGGGCAATTATTTTTCAACCTCATATTACCCAGCCTCCATTGGGAGATATCACCTGTCCAGTAGTAAATTCATCTTCTATTAGCCATTTTACACATCTTGCAATATCAATAGGTCTTCCTATTCTACCTAATGGAGTTTCCTTTTTTATCTCTTCTATACTCTCACTTGATAATTCTCTATTCATATCTGTATCAATATCGCCAGGAGCTATAACATTTACACGTATATTAGATGGTCCTAACTCTTTTGCAAGTGCCTTAGACATCCCTATTAACCCTGCCTTTGCCGTTGAATAATGCACTTCACATGAACCTCCTACTATTCCCCAAATTGAGGATATATTTATTATACAACCATTTTTATTATGGATCATATTATTAATTACTGCTTTCGTGGTATAAAAAGCTGAAGTCAGATTTGTAGCTATCATATTATTCCAGTCTTGTTCTGTGATGTCATTAAACATTTTTATCTGTGATATTCCCGCATTATTAATTAATACATCAATCTTCTCATATTTATCTATTATGTAGTTCATCATATCTTCAATTTCAATTTTATTAGTCACATCTGCTTTATAAATTTCTATATTTTCTCCAATTCTCTCTTTGAGTTTAATAGCTTCTTTTTCAGATTTATTATAATTGGCTATTATTATAAATTCACTGTTTTTCGATAGTTCCTCTACTATTCCTTTTCCAATTCCCCTTGCTGCTCCTGTTATTAAAATTACTTTTTTGTGCACCACAGATTCATTCCTTTCTGATTTGAGATACATACTTATTTTGCTACACATTTATATGCTTGATTACTATTTTTCTAAAAACAAGAATATAAAAAAAGCCATGAGTTAAGATTATTCAAAACTCTTGACCTTTAATGGAGCCACTTGTCTGAATCGAACAGACGACCTACGCATTACAAGTGCGTCGCTCTACCAACTGAGCTAAAGTGGCATATATTTGGTGACCCCGACGGGAATCGAACCCATGTCTCCGCCGTGAAAGGGCGATGTCTTAACCGCTTGACCACGGGGCCGTGAATTTGGTGAGCCATCCGCGACTCGAACGCGGGACAACTTGATTAAAAGTCAAGTGCTCTACCACCTGAGCTAATGACCCATTTACCAAATATATAAGCACATGTTTAAGAACAAATGCTTATATATAATACTACAAATTATTTAATCTGTCAACGGTTTTTTGAAATATTTTTGATTTTTCTGTAAATTTTTTATGTTTTTTATTTTTTATTTAATTCTACAAGTAATTCTTCTACATCTATTCCATGTGCTTCACATGCTTCTTCAATTGTTTCTCCATGCGCAATTGCACAGTTTAAACAATGCATTCCTGCTTCTGTTAATATATCTGCTTTTTCTGGAAGTCTTTCTAATAATTCTCCTATTATCATTGTTTTTTCAATTTTCATTTTTATTTCCATCCTTTCTATTTCTTAAACTGTGTCAAACTGTTAATATTATTTCTATGACGCATCTAATCTGACTGAATTTAAAAATATAATTTATTTTATCACATTTTTTCTAAAAAGTATAGACAAAAGATGATTTTTGTTGTAATATATAGAAAAAATTTAGGGGGTGATTATATAGATTACCTAGTCAAATTATTTTTCATATCTTTTATTATTAATATTCTAGTTGTTTTTTATTCATTTTATGTGTATTTCGACTCAATTCTTTTCAAAGATTTACGAAATCCATTTCACAATGCCAAAAAAAGTTAATTTCATAATTTATAGGAGGTATTTTTAATGTTTGTTAATACTATTTTTAGGCGATGTCTATTTACCATTGTATTCCTAATTCTCTCTCTATATATTGCATTTATACTTTTTTATCCCTTGTATATTTCTTCTAGCGTTACTATAAATTTACCCTTTGGTCCTTTTAATATTTGTCCTGAATACTCGAATTTATGGAAAAAAATCAAAGCAATATATATTATATTTTTTATTATATCAAATTTAATTTATTCTAATCTAATTTATCAAAAACTTTTTACTAAAAGTAATAAAAAAATTACAAAATTGCAAAAAACTCAAATGCAAGATTTACATTTAAGTATTATGAATAATTCTACTGATACTCCATTAATAATCCCTAAAGAAGGATTATACCAAAACATTTTAATTACAGGTACAATACGGTACAGGAAAAACTAGTTCAGCAATGTACCCTTTTACAAAACAATTAATAGGATTTAAATCTGATAATTTTAAACAAAAATTAGGCATGTTAATTTTAGATGTTAAAGGAAATTATTATAATCAAGTAAAAAAATATGCAAATTTTTATAATAGAAAAAAGGACTTAATTGTAATAGGTTTAGATAGCAATATTAGATATAATCCATTAGATAAGCCTAATTTAAAAGCCTCAGTTTTAGCTAATAAATTAAAAACTATCTTAACCTTATTTTCACCAAATAACTCAGAATCCTATTGGTTAGATAAAGCTGAACAAGTTTTAACTGAATGTATAAAATTGTGCAGACTCTATAATAATGGCTATGTTACATTTGTTGAACTACATAAGTTAATTACTATTCCAGATTATTACAAAGATAAAATAAAATTATTACGAGAAAAATTTTTATCAGGAATATTCACTATTGAGGATATTCATAATTTGTATTCGTCTATTGAATTTTTTGAAAAAGAGTTTATTTCTTTAGATTCTAGAACCTCATCAATTCTAAAATCTGAAATAACTAGAATAACTGGTTGTTTTGTTTCTGATTATAGTGTGCAAAAAATATTTTGTCCCGATAAATCTGAGTTAAATTTTCACGGATTCTCTGATGTTGTAAATAGAGGAAAAATCGTTGTTTTAAATATGAACATTTCTGAATATAGAAATCTTTCTAAAATTATAGCTGCATATTTAAAGTTAGATTTTCAATCAGAGGTAATGAGTCGTCTTGCACATTCTAATTCTTCTTTAAGAAGTGTTGCATTTATAAGTGATGAGTATCATGAATATGTTACAGATACAGATTCTAATTTTTTCGCACAGTCTAGGGAAGCAAAGTGTATCAATATTGTTGCAACTCAGAGTTATACATCACTTTTAAGTTCTATTAATAATCAATATACTGTAAAAGTCATTGTTCAGAATTTAATTAATAAATTTTGGTTTCGAACTGATGATATTTTTACTGTTGAGGATGCTCAAAAGCAAATTGGAAAAGAGGAAAAGGATAAATTGTCTATTGGATTTTCCGAAAATTCTAATGACTCCAATTCTAATAGTATTATTAATTCAATTTGTTCTCACAAAACTAGCTCTTCTGAAAGTATTAGTCGTTATACCCAGTCTGATTATATTTTTGATACTAACTTCTTTACACGAGAATTGGAAACATTCTCTTGCATAGCCTTTATTTCTAATGGTTCCCAAATTTTGCCACCCAAAAAGTTAAGTTTAATTCCCTATTTTGTCTTAGATAAAGATATGGAAATTTAAATTTTTTATAATTTTATATATATTAGGAGGTTCTTATGAATTCAAAATTAAAGTTCAAGTCAAAATTTTTTTATTATGCCTTATTTATTCTAGGTATATTTATATGTATTCTATTTTCTTTTTCTGGCACTTGCTTTGCTGGATATCCAAAATTAGTCAATAATATTGTTTCTGCTTTTGAAAAGGTCGAAAAGTATATTGTAGCTATTGCTACTCCTGCTGCTGCAGTGTCAATAGGTTGTGGTTTTTTAATGCAAAAATTCAGTTTAGGAGATGAGGAAAGAATTAGAGCTGGTAAAAAGTTAATTCGTACAGCTTTTATCTCTTACGCATTCATTATTTCCTTAGATTTAATTATATCACTAATTGAAAGTCTTATTTCATAATTCTGGGAGGTCCTTTAATGAATACCAATTCTATTATTGAAACTGTTAATTCTCTTTTTGGAAATCTTTTTTCCTCAATTGATGGAACAATTTATTCTGCGCTAGACAATATTACTTTTATAAACACTGATATAATAAATTCTCACTATTTTGAAAAGATTTTTGGAACAACTACATCTAATGGCTTCTTACTGATTGCAAATGCTCTACTTATTGGGTTTGTTTTGTATTACGGTGTTACTTACCTACTTTCTTCCCTTGGTATCATTCAAGATAGTATACAAAAGCCTTCGCAATTTTTCTTTAAAATTTTACTAGGCGGATTATTGATGAATTCTAGCTTATTTATTTGTGAACAATTAATTTTAATTAATTCTCTAATTTCTGAATCTATAAGGTCTCTAGGACATGAACTTTTGGGTGGAGATATTTGTTTTTCAGAATTAATTAATCAAGCAAATGTTATAATATTTTTAGAAAATTCTTCTGGTAGTATATTTTCAATTGATGGTATTTTAAAAATGATTTTCTCATTTAGTTTCTTTAATATTATATTTTCATATTCTGTTAGATATATTATGATTAAAGTTTTTATATTAATTTCGCCTTTTGCATTTTTATCACTCTCTACTCCTAACACTTCAGTATTTTTTAAATGTTGGATAAAGAGTTTTTTAGCACTACTTTTTATAGAACTTTTAGCTTCTATTATATTAATAGTTATGTTTTCTATAACTTATAGTTCTAAAGATATTACATCTAAATTATTACTAATTGGTTCTCTTTTCGCTTTAATAAAATCAAATTCCTATATTAAAGAACTTATTGGAGGAATTAATACTGAAATATCCGATAGTATGTATATGTTACGAACTTTTATGAAATAGGAGGTGATATTTTGAAATTTATAATACCCCAAAATTATAATTTATCAAGTAAGTTATTTGGAATTTTAGATTACTCATCCGTGGTAATTATTGCTTTATGGTGTTTATTTATTTTTTGTATTACTAATTTTATTTTTAGTGCTTTATATCTAAAAATCTTTATTATAATTGTATTATGTTTCCCAGTTGTTATATTCTGTTTTGTTGGTTTTAATCATGAAAATGTTATCTATGTATTATCATATATTTGCAAATTCTTATTTTCTCAAAAAATTTATCTATATCGAAAAAACTCTTAACAATTTTTCTTCAATATTCTTTACTTATTAATATTGATGGAAAAGAGTCCTATGGACTCTTTTCTTTTATATTTATTATTTTATTTCGTATTCACTAATATCTGGATCTATAAAGTCATGTTCTGTTACTGTGTTAAATT
This sequence comes from uncultured Clostridiaceae bacterium, assembly GCA_948469815.1. GTDB lineage: Bacteria > Bacillota > Clostridia > TANB77 > CAG-508 > CAKPSH01. The sequence goes on from CAOKMR010000028.1 coordinate 21,291, forward strand.
CATAAGTAGAGTCTATTAATGGCATTTTCTCAATAACTTTCTCTGAATTTTCTGCTTCCTGTGTTAGTGTAGTTACTGTAAGTCCTGTATCTTTACTTACATACATATTACATAAATATCGTGAAGATTGAATATAATAGCATTTTTCTCCATTATAAATGCTATTTTCTACAGATGAATTTAGTGCAAGTAAGAAAAGATTGTGAAAGTCCTCTGCTAGTATATTAACCAAACTCTGTGAAATGCCACTTACTGCCTTATTTTCATTTAGTTTTGCTGTTTTATTATTTTCAGTTACTTTATAAGTATTGGTATCATATATCTCGTTTCCCCATTCATCAGTACCAGTTTTATTTCCATACATTAAGAATTTGGTTGTTCCTTCTTGTGTAATGTGTGTAGATGCTACTTTTCTTTTTTCTTCTAAATTCCAAATTTCATTTATAATAATTTCATCTTTAAAATAAATATATGATAGATAATGGTAATTTTCAGAATTTATATATTCTTTTGATCTATTAGATAAATTTGATAATATAATCATTTTTCTTGCAATATCCCCAACAAATATAACTAGTATTAATAATAGTATAATCCATAAAAATCTCAATTTATTTCTATATTTTTTAAAGTACTTAACCGTTTTTTTATCCTCATCTGTAATATTACTTTCTAAATCTGTCTGCATATTTTCTAACATTTTTTTACATTCTTTACATCCTTTTAAATGTTCCTCAATATACTTATTTGTTTCTTCATTTGTTAAGCCTTCAATATAATTTGGTAATAAATCTTGAATAATTTTACAATCTTTTTTCTCATTCATACTAATCAACCTCCTTTAATTTATTTTTTCCTCGATAAAATGTTACACTAGCCCAATTCTCTGTTTTGTTTAAAATAATACCTATCTCTTTAAAACTTAGTTCTCCAGTTATTCTTAAATATAATACCTCTCTTGTTTTTTCATCTAGCTTTTGCATTCGCTTATATAATGACACTTTTTCATCATTTGAAATAACTTGCTCATCTAATGTATTTAATGCTTGTATGTCAAATAGTGGATTTTCTTCTCCATTTTTTATAATTCTCTTATTTTTTCTACATTCATCATACCATAGATTTTTAGCAATTTGACATAACCATACTGATATTTTACATTCACCTTTGTACATTCCAATTTTCTTAATTGCTCTATAAAAAGTTTCTTGCGTAAGTTCTTCAGAGATATCTTTATTATGAGTTAGACAGAATAAATATTTGTTTACTATTTCAAAATATTCTTCATATATTTGCTCAATATTTTGCATAACTTTTATCCTCCTTGTATATATGACGTATGAAATTTAAAATCCTTACAAATTTTAGTAAATTTTTTGTTTTTTTATTTTGTATTTAATATATCACCTTTTTTGATTCTGTCAATGATTTTTGAAAATGTCCTAAAATTCAGAATAATTCCATTGTGCATTTCAACAAAAGATGATATAATTCTTAATTAGAATTATTATAAGGAGTGAAACATTAACATGAAAATAGAGCATAATGATGAATCTATACTTTTTTCTACTACTGATATACCTGATATCTTTTTTACAGAATATTTACCTCAAGCACCTGGTGATTATATAAAGGTCTTCCTTTATTTAACGTTTATCTCAAAATATGGCAAGGAGATAAAATTTAATGATATGTCTAAAAAATTAGCTCTTCATATTAATGTTATCCAAGAGGCACTAAAATATTGGGAAGAATCTGGCGTTATTACAAAGAAAACTACTGGTTATATTTTAAATAATTTAAAAGAGATAGAACTTCATAATTTATATAGACCAAAAGTTGCATTATCTGCTGAAGATATAGAAAAAAATACTAAAAATCAGTATCGTGCAAAAGCTGTTGAAACAATTAATACTTCTTTCTTTCAAGGAATTATGACCCCTTCTTGGTATTCTGATATAGATTTATGGTTTAAGAAATATTTATTTGATGAAGAAGTTATGATCGCTTTATTTAATTATTGCTACAAAAAATCTGCACTTCACAGAAATTATTTACAAACTGTTGCAGATGCTTGGGCTAAGAATGGTATTAAAACTTATTCTGATTTAGAGTTATATTCTGAAAAACAAGGAAAGTTACAAAAGATTAAAAGTACAATTTCAAAAAAATTAGGACTTGCTAGACCTTTAACAGAATATGAATCTGCTTATATTGAAAAATGGACTATTGAATATAACTATCCTTTAGATGTAATTGAAATAGCTTTAAAGAAAACTACATCAAAGACTAACCCTTCTTTTGATTATTTGAATGTAATTATAAGTGGTTGGCATGATAGAAATTTGAAAACTGCTGAGGAGGTTCAAAATTTCTTAGCTGAATATAAATCTCAACAAAAAAATATTAAGGAATTAGAGAAAAAGTCTAAATATAATAATTATGAACAGAGAAATTATAGTAATTTTGATAATTTATATGCAAATAATCAAAATTATAATGATAATAAGACTACTGTTAATATTTAGGAGGTATTGTCTTGTCTGATTTGGTTCTAAAGCAATTATTAAAAGAATATGAAAAGAAAAAATTTATTGCTGATACGAATTTTGAGTATAAAAAATCTTCTCTTTATAGGGATTGTCCTGAATTAGATGAGATTAATTCTAAACTAAATAATTATGCAATAATGCTTTCAAAATTAATTTTAGAGAATAATATTGAACAATATGAAAAAACAAAAGAAGAATTTGAAAAACTAAAAAAAGATAAAGAATTAATTATAGAAAATCTAAACTTGCCTGATGATTTTTTTACACCTGATTATGAGTGTAAACTTTGTAATGATACTGGTTATGTTATTGATGAAAATAATAAGACTGTTCTTTGTAGTTGTATTAAGCAAAAGTTATTTAATATAAAGTACAATTCTTCTAATATTGGAGATTTAAATAAAGAAAATTTTAATACTTTTGACGTTTCATTATATTCTACAGAGATAAATCCTGATAAGTTTAAAGCTAATATTTCACCTAGAACAAATATAGAAAATATTAAAAAAATTGCTAAAAATTTTATATCTAATTTTGATGACTCAGATGAAAAAAACCTTTTATTTATTGGTAATACTGGTCTCGGAAAAACCTTTCTTTCTAATTGTATTGCTCATGAATTGTTGAAAGAAGATAAAACTATTTTATATCAATCTGCTTCTTCTATGTTAGATTCTATTATTGATTATAAGTTTGGAAAAGAAAATTCTTCTGATAATATATATAATAATACTTTAACTGTTGATTTACTTATAATTGATGATTTGGGAACTGAAAATATTAATGCTCTAAAATTCGCTGAGTTATTTAATATTATTAATACGAGATTGTTAAATCAAAATAATCATATTACTAAAACTATTATTTCTACAAATTTGAATATAGATAATTTGTTTAAAAATTACGATGAACGTATTGTTTCTAGATTAGTTGGCTATTACAACATTTGCAGATTCTTTGGTGATGATATAAGGTTTATAAAGAAATAAATTGAAAAAGGAAGAATATTCTTTCACAAAATTTGCGTAAGGATATCTTCCTTCTTATATATTTTATTTGGAATTTTATATTCCTAACTTTTCAAGAATAGATTGAAATTTAGGTTGAAAATCTATAAAATAGCGTTTTATTTTCTCCCAATCATATTCAATAAAAGTTTTTGGTAATATTTCTTGTTCAGCATCTTCAAAATAACTTAATCCCATTATAACACTAGCATAATTTGTGTTTTCTCCACATTTTTGTAATAATCCATTTGCTAATTCTAAAATCATAATATCGTTTTTATTAAGTATATTATACAAATCAAAGAAATCTTTTTTAGCTCCTCTTCCACCTATTGCTACTAATTTCATTATTGCTATGTCTAAAATATTAGCTAGTTTTAATTTAGGAATTTCTTTTGGTATAATAAAATCTTTAATTATTGTATTTGGATAATAAAAAAAACTAATTTGTACACCATTTAATATTACATCACATGTTCCTTTTTGATTTTGTTTAACTTCTATTTCTCCTAATGTATTTAGTTCTTGTAATAATATTTCATTATTAAATTGTTCTAGTACACAAAAGTCAAAATCAAAAGATTCTCTTAATCCTAATTGTAGTGATAAGGCTGTACCACCAATCATATAATAATTAGGTATACTTACAATTTCAGTTATATTTTTTAGTAAATTATATCTGTCTTTATCAATTATATTCCAATACATCATTTATTCACTCTCCAGTATTCATAATTCATAGCCGTAGTCCATACATAATATGCCATTTCCTCCTTTTTTAAATTAAATTGTTGCCTTAAGTAATTCGCTACTAATGGTTTTAAGTTTCTACAATTTCTTGCAACATCTTCTATATCTTCATTACTATAATTTTCTTTTATCCATCTCCATGCTTTTAAATCTCCATAGCAATATAGTCTAGAAATTATATATCTTCTATTTTTACTTATATCTAATTTTTCAAATTCTGTATCCCAAAAATATTTTTTTAATTCCTCTGGCATATTTGTCTCCTTTATATTAATATTTCTTGTATATATTATAACACAAAGTATCCTAAAAAACTATTAATTTTACTTATTTAAGGAATTTGTTCTCGCCCTACCAAAGTTTTCGACTGTAAGGAGAAAATCTGGGGGGCTAGCGATTATAGCATTTATATAATAGGAAAGTATAACTTTCCTATTATATAAAAGAATAAATCTCTACCTGAGATTCCTTATTTCAAAAACAAAAAACGTACCTTAGTACGTTTTTGTTTTGGCGGAGATTGAGGGCTTTGAACCCTCGCGGCCACTTACGCAACCCTAACAGTTTAGCAAACTGTCCCCTTCAACCACTTGGGTAAATCTCCATAAAAAATGGCGCAG
>CAOKMR010000029.1 GCA_948469815.1 uncultured Clostridiaceae bacterium
TTTTGAAGGGGAAAAATTTTTTAAGAAATTTCCCGAAATATATTGACACTATCTTAACATTATGTAAATTTGCATTTTTTGTTAATATATGTTATAATAATTATGTAACCGACGTTCGAGTAACGTCTAAATTTTTATAAATATAGCCTAAGGAGGATACCCCATATGAAACAAGCATTAAAAGAAATGAAAGCTGGAAATTGTACAGCTCTAATAACTCTAAACTGTGGTCAGAGCTTTACTGCAAATGTTAGTGATATACGTGACGATGTAGCCATTCTCACTAATGTTAAAAATTGCACCCCTCTTGTTATAAAGCTTACAATTGCCATTGATCAAATCGCAGTTGTTGGAATGTGCTTTGATAATCCACCTTCTTTTGATTAGGTCTTGTAATGTGTACAAAAGGCATGGTGTTTACACCATGCCTTTTGCCATTTTCTATACTTTCACTAACATACAAAATGCACACCCATACAAATCTTTATTAAAAACTGCACTAGTACACTATAATGTGCTAGCGCAGTTTTTTCTAACTTCTAATCTCTAATATCTATCTATCAAATATCCCCTTCTTTTTTACTGGTGGTTGTTCATTCATAGTTTTAGCAAGTTGTTCAAGCAATGCCCTTTGTTCTTTGGTTAATTTTTTTGGTGTTTGTACTAGTACAGTAAATATTAAGTCTCCATAATATCCACGATTTATACTCTTAAAGCCTTTTCCTTTTATTGCAAATTTTGTACCTGTTTGTGTTCCTTCTGGAATTTTAAAAGTCTGTTTGCTTCCATCTACCATTGGTATTTGTAATTCTGCTCCTAGTGTTGCCTGTGTTATAGTTATTGGTATATTACAAAATACATTTTCATCTTGTCTTGTAAATATATTACTACGTTTCAATGAAATTACTATGTCTAAATCTCCTTTTGGTCCACCTTTAGTTCCTGGTGCTCCTTCTCCTCTTAATACTATTGTTTGACCATCATCTATTCCTGCTGGTACATTTACTGTTATTTTTGTTGGCTTTCTTACTCTTCCTTTTCCACGACATTCTGTACATTGCTCTTTTATTATTTTTCCTGTTCCACCACATATGTCACAAGTTCTTGTTGTTTGTGTTTGCCCAAAAATTGTATTTTTAATTGTTTTTATAGTTCCTGTACCTTTACATGCTGAACATGTATCTATTTTGCTCCCTGGCTTTGCTCCAGTGCCTTTACATGTACTACATTCTTCTTCTCTATTTATTGTTATTTGCTTTTTTGTACCATTATATGCTTCTTCAAAGGTTATTTCTAAATTATATCTTAAGTCTGCTCCTTTAGTAGGTCCATTTCTTCTTGCTGAACTCCTACCTCCAAAGCCTCCTCCAAATATAGAAGATACTATATCATCTAAATCTATGTCAAAACCATCAAATCCATTTGTAGAATAAGAATAATATCCATTTCCTCCACCAAATCCCCCTTGTGGTCCATTAAATCCAAATTGGTCATACATTTGCCTTTTTTGTGGGTCTGATAAAGTTTCATATGCTTCATTTACTTCTTTAAATTTTGCTTCTGCTTCTGCTTTATTATTAGGATTTGCATCTGGATGGTATTTTTTTGCTAGTTGTCTATATGCTTTTTTTAATTCTTCTGCTGTTGCTGTTTTAGATACTCCTAAGACTTCATAATAATCTCTTTTTTGCTCTGCCATGTTTTATTCTCCATTCCTTTCTTAAGGTTTTCAATTTATTATTTCGTAAGGGCACGTTGCAACGTGCCCCTACAATAGGATTTTTTTAATGTTTTAATCATTATTATTATCTTCTTCAACCTTATAATCTGCATCATATACATTTCCATTTTCATCTTGAGTTGGATTTCCTTCTCCTTGTGCTGCTCCTGCATTTGCACCAACATTTGCTTGTGAGTATAATTGTTCTGATAGCTTGTAAAATACTTGTGTTAAGCTTTCAGTTGCTTGTTTTATTTTTTCTGTATCATTTCCTTCAAGTGCTTTTTTTACATTATCTATTTCTGTTTGAACTTTTGTTTTTTCTTCTCCACTTACTTTGTCTCCAAGTTCAGTCATTGTTTTTTCACTATTATATATTAGACTTTCAGCATTATTTCTAACTTCTATTTCTTCTTTTTTCTTTTTATCTTCACTAGCATGAGCTTCTGCATCTTTTACAGCTTTTTCAATATCTTCATCTGAAAGATTTGTACTTGCAGTGATTGCTACATTTTGTTCATTTCCTGTTGCCATGTCTTTTGCTGATACATGAACTATACCATTTGCATCAATATCAAATGTTACTTCGATTTGTGGCACTCCACGTGGTGCTGCTGGTATTCCTGTTAATTGGAATCTTCCTAAAGTTTTATTATATGCTGCCATTTCTCTTTCACCTTGTAAAACGTGAACTTCAACACTTGTTTGACCATCTGCTGCTGTTGAGAATATTTGTGATTTCTTTGTTGGTATAGTAGTATTTCTTTCAATTAATTTTGTAAATACTCCACCATATGTTTCAATACCTAATGATAATGGTGTTACATCTAGTAATACTAAGTCTTGAACATCTCCTGATAGTACTCCACCTTGTATTCCTGCACCTACCGCAACACATTCATCTGGGTTAATTCCTTTATCTGCATCTTTTCCTGTAATTTTCTTAACTGCCTCTTGAACAGCTGGAACTCTTGTAGAACCACCTACTAATAATACTTTATTTAATTCATTAGCTGATATTCCTGCATCTTTTAATGCTTGATTTACTGGTCCTTCAGTAGCTTCTATTAAATCTTTTATTAATTCCTCAAATTTAGCTCTTGTTAAATTAATATCTAAATGTTTTGGTCCTGATGCATCTGCTGTAATGAATGGTAAGTTGATATTTGTTTGACCTACTCCTGATAAGTCTTTTTTAGCTTTTTCAGCAGCTTCTTTTAATCTTTGCATTGCCATTTTATCTTGGCTTAAGTCTATTCCTTGGTCTTTTTTGAATTCTGCTACTAAATAATCTATAATTCTTTGGTCAAAGTCGTCTCCTCCTAGATGTGTATTTCCATTTGTTGCTAAAACTTCAAATACTCCATCTCCTATATCTAGTATTGAAACATCAAATGTTCCTCCTCCTAAGTCGTAAATCATTATTTTTTGATCTTTTTCTTTATCCATTCCATATGCAAGTGCTGCTGCTGTTGGTTCATTTATAATTCTTAGAACTTCAAGTCCTGCTATTTTTCCTGCATCTTTTGTTGCCTGTCTTTGGCTATCACTAAAATAAGCTGGAACTGTTATAACTGCTTGTGTAACTTTATCTCCTAAATAGTTTTCTGCATCTGCTTTTAATTTTTGTAAAATCATAGCAGATATTTCTTGTGGTGAGAATTTATCTCCCTCTATCGTAACTTTTTCGTCTGTTCCCATTTTTCTTTTTATTGATATAACTGTATTATCTGGATTTGTAACTGCTTGACGTTTTGCAATTTGTCCTACTAATCTTTCTCCATTCTTTGAGAAAGCTACTATTGAAGGTGTAGTTCTATCTCCTTCTGCATTTGGTATTACTACTGGTTCTCCTCCTTCCATAACTGCTACACATGAATTTGTTGTACCTAAGTCGATTCCTATAATTTTTCCCATTTTAAATTCCTCCTAAAAATTTATTTTTATTATTTATACAATCTTTTGTAAATTTATATATTTTAAAATTAATAACATTATTGATTGACTACAACCATCGCATGTCTAATAACTTTATCTCCCATTTTGTAGCCTTTTCTAAATTCTTCTACAATTTCTTGACTTTCCTTTGTATCATCTTGTACACTACTTACTGCCTCATGTAAAATTGGATTAAATATTTCTCCTTCTGTCTTTATTTCCTCTAATCCAAAAGATTTTAATACATCTTTAAATTGTTTTGCAACTAATTCCATTCCTTGCTTATATCCTTCATCTCCTGTGTTAGTATTTATTGCTTTTTCTAAATTATCCATTACAGGTAAAAAAGCCATCATAATGTCTGCAACTAATGAATTGTATAATTGGTCTCTCTCCTTTGATGCTCTTTTTTTATAATTATCAAATTCTGCCATTAAACGTTTTAGTCTATCTGTTGTGTTATCTAAATCTTCCTGCAACTTTTGAACATCAACATCTGAGTCTATAACTTCTACATTTTCTTCTACAATATTTTCATCTAATTCTTCATCATTCATTTTTAATTTCCTTCCTTTCTATTATTGTCTTCATTGTCATTTAATATTTTATTTATATATTTCATTACCGAAATAACCTTTGAATAATTCATTCTCTTAGGTCCTATTATTCCTATTGTTCCCATGTCTTTATTTGCTACTGAGTGTTTAAATGTTATTACACTAAAGTCTTTTAACTCTTCACTTTTATTTTCATCGCCTATATATATTTGGATGTCATCTGCTACTCCACTTTTTAATATATCCAACATTGTGTCATTTTCATCTAATACGTTTACAAAATTTCTAGCAGTGTCTAAACTTTTGAATTCTGGCAAATCGAAGTTTTTATTTCTTCCTTCTAAATAAATTCTTTCATCTTGTTTTATCATTTTTCTAATTTCTTCAATGATTGTTTTTATTATGTTAATACTATAATGTAGTTCATTAAAAATATATTCTTCTAATGGTTTATCAATCATTTCTATTGGTTTGCCTTTTAATTTGTTATTAAATAAACGTGTTAAAGTATCTACTTGTTCTTGTGTAATGTCTTCATCAAATTTTATAATTGTTTCTTTTATTAGTCCAAGTTCTGTAACTATTATTGCCATTAACATTCTAGAGCCTAACATTACAAATTTTATTTCTTCTATATTTTGTTTTGAAGATTCTGGTCCTACACTTACTGTTGTATAGTGCGTTATTTCTGAAATTGTACTTGTTGTGATTTTGGTTAGCTCTTCAAGTTGATTTACTTTTGTTTCAAGTTTTTCTCCTATATATTTAATTTCTTCTAAACTTATGTCATCATATTTTAATAGTTCATCTACATATAACCTATATCCCTTTGCAGATGGTACTCTACCTGAGGATGTATGTGTTTTTTCAATATATCCTATTTTTTCAAGTTCTGCCATATCATTTCTTACAGTTGCACTACTAATATTAGGTTCATATTTCTGTACTATAGTGTTTGAACTAACTGGTTCTGCAGTTTCTATATATTCATCTACTATTGCACGCAAGATTTTCTTTTTGCGTTCTTCCATTATATATCCCCCTTTAATTTGTATGCTTAGCACTCTTTCTGATTGACTGCTAATATAATATAATAAAAATTAGCACTTGTCAATACCTTGTGCTAATTTTTTTATATTTTTAGTTATTAGATGTTACAATTTACAACTATCTTGCCTCCCTTACGCAAGGGAAGTGGCATCCGAAGGCTGACGGAGGGTTTTATAAAACAAAAACATATAATTACCTTTACAATATTAATTCTGTTTACATTTATTACATAGCCCATTAAGATTAATATACGAATGGTCTGTATCTGCTTCAATTTCTTGTCCTAGCTTTTTCATTTCTCCATATAGTCTCCTTAATTGTATATCATACAAATATATATCTTCTATCATTCCACATTTTGAACATTCAAAAGTAATTTTAGGTAATCCACTAGCATCATATCTTTCTGGTCCACCAGTTCTTGATTTTATCTTTATAATTAATCCTTGCTCACATAAATGTTCTAAAATAGATTGTACTCTTCTTAATGATACATCTGGCATATCGTTTTTTATTTCCATATATATTTTTTCAGCAGTTGGGCAATCTTTTCTAGTTTTTAGCATTTTTAAAATAGTACTAGTTGGTTTGCTCATGTCTTAATTCCCTTTCTTATCTTTTCTAAAATGTCACAATTCCTTGTGTTTCTATGCTTCTTCAATTTTATTATATTATCTTTTAAAAATTTGTCAATATATTTTAAAAAAGTTATTTCTTTTTTTGTTTTTATGTGATAAAATGTCTAAAAAGTAAAAAATAATATAGAGGTGGTTTTTATGGAGTTTAAAAAATGTGCTCGTTGTGGATGTTTTTTTGTATCAGATGTTGAAGTATGTCCCAAATGTCTTCCAAAGGATAGATGTGATATCTCTAAGTTGACAAATTATATTAATGATAATAATATTACAGCTTCTACAATATCTAATTTATCAGTTAATACAGGTATAACTTTGAAAAATATTAATAGATATTTAGATTCTAATGTTATTCCAAAAGTAAATTTATAAATTTTATTTTTTAGAGGGATTTTTTATTCCCTCTATATTTTTTATTCTAAAGAAATTTCCCTTATATACCTTATAAAAGACTATGTCTATTTTTTCAAATTCAAAATTTCATGTAGCACTTAAAATTTATTAGAATAAGATATATGTATATATGATTGTTTTTTGCAAATAATATATTTATTATATTTTGGAAGGAGTTTAGTTCTTAAATGAAATCATTTTGCATAAAAATTAATAACAATTCTATATTAAATTACTTATTCGATAGATTTTCATTATTGGAATTAGACCATTTGTATCTTTCTTCCAATTCCTTTAAGATATATGATAATATAATAGTTCATTATTCTGGTACAAATACAGAATTATTTTACGATTGTGTGTGTAGTATTTTAACAGATACTATATTAAAATTTTATGAACCACTTGTATTAAAAAAAGAATTAAATAGTAATTTCTTCTATTTCTCTTCTTCTGAAAAGGATAGAATTTTAGAATTATGCAATTTTGATAATTCTATAGAATCTGAGTTCTTTAAAGATAAATATCTTTCTATATATAAATCCTTTGTTAAATATTTAAGAGAACATAATTCCATTGTTTTAAATGGATTTATTAACTTTAGACTTGGAGAATATCGTGAAACTTTGGATTTTATACTAAATACATGTATAAATAGATATTTAATTGAACGAGAGTATTTTGAATTTATAAATATATTAAAATTATATATAGGTTCAAATATTTCAAAAGTTTCTAATTTACACCTTATATATTTTAATAACACATCTATTCTCTTAGATGATAATAAAAAATTAATTGATAGCAAATCCGAAGAATATTTTAATGCTAAGTTTTTATCAGATATAACATTTTCTGATAATGATTATATATTAAATTATTTATTAAATACTCTTCCTGCACATTTAACTATTCATCTCCCTAATAATTATATTGAAGATGATTTCATTAATACTTTAAAACTTATATTTGAAGATAGAATTACTATCTGTAATAATTGTGATATTTGTTCAATATATAAACATATACATTCTAAATAAGTTGAACAAATTTTACATAAACTCTTCCATTTTTCTATAATTTGTTATATAATGTAATAGCAATTATAGTAAATAATTATTTTGGAGGATTTTTATATGATACCTTTTATAATATTTTTGGTCATATTTTTTGGAATTTTAATATTTCTTATATATAACTCTATTAAAGTGGTTAGTCAATCAGAGGTATATGTTATTGAGAGATTGGGTAAATTTCATAAAATAGCAGATGCAGGACTTACTTTTATTATTCCGTTTGTAGACCGTATTAGATTTGTTGTTAGCTTAAAACAACAGACACTAGATGTTCAGCCACAAGAAGTTATTACAAAAGATAATGTTACAATTAAAATCAATACTGTAGTATTTTATAAAGTAGTAGATCCAGCTAAAGCAGTTTATGAAATTCGTTCTTTAAAAAAGAGTATTGAATATTTAGCAATAACTACAACACGTGATATTGTTGGTAAACTTGATTTGGATGCTACTTTTAGTTCAAGAGATTTAATTAATGAACAATTAAAAATGGTTTTAAATGATGCCACATCTCAATGGGGCTGTAAAGTTGAAAGAGTTGAAATTCAAGATATTACTCCTCCTGAAGATATCCGTACAGCAATGGAAAAACAAATGAATGCTGAAAGAACTAAGAGAGCCGAAATTTTAAAGGCTGAAGGAGAACGTCAAGCTAAAATACTTCAAGCTGAAGGTTCTAAAACTGCTACAATATTAGCTGCTGAAGCTGAAAAAGAAGCAAAAATTAGAAGAGCTATGGGTGATGCTGAAGCTATAAAAAGAGTTGCTGAAGCAAAGGCTTTAGAAGTTCAAATGATATATTCTGCTATGAAAGATGCTGACCCTGATGAAAGACTTGTTCAATTAAAATCATTAGAAGCGTTAAAGGAAATTGCTGATGGTGATGCAAATAAAATATTTATTCCATTTGAAGCAGCTACTTCTAATTTAGCTGAATTAGGTCTAAAAGGAGAATTATTGCATCCAACCAGTCATAAAACAGAATAAATACATATAGAGGCACATTTTATGTGTCTCCTTTTTTATTTCAAAAAATACCTTCCCTTTTTATATATTTTAGAATATAATATAGACGATATACTCGATATATGATTATATATGAGTTCTTACTAACACAGAAAGAAGATGTGTAATATGAAAAAAATTATTTTTAAGGGCTGCGGGACAGCCATTGCTACACCTTTTAATGAAAATGGTGTAAATTATGCCGAATTTGAAAAATTACTAAAATTTCAAGTTGAAAATGGAGCTGATGCAATTATAGTTTGTGGTACTACTGGTGAGGCTTCCACAATGACTGATTCTGAAAGAAAGGAAACTATAAAATTTGCAATTGATACTATTGATGGTCGTATTCCAGTAATCGCTGGTACTGGTTCTAATTGTACTGCAAGTGCTATTGAGCTTTCAAAGTTTGCTAATAATGTTGGAGCTGATGGAATACTTGTTGTTACCCCTTATTACAATAAGGCTACTCAAAATGGATTAATAGAACATTATAAAGCAATTGCTTCTGCTGTTCCTAATACCCCTATAATTATGTATAGCGTCCCAAGTAGAACTGGTGTTAATATTCTTCCAAAAACATGTTTAGAACTATCTAAAATCCCAAATATTGTTGCTATAAAAGAAGCTTCTGGAAATTTATCTCAAGTTGCCGAAATTGCTGCACTTTGTGGTGATAATTTAAATATTTATAGTGGTAATGATGATCAAGTACTTCCTGTTTTGTCTTTAGGTGGACTTGGTGTAATCTCTGTATTTTCTAATATAGCACCTAAAAAATTTTCAGATATGATTAAAAATTTTTGGGATGGAAATATAAAAGAAGCTACAAGTACTCAATTAGAAAGTCTTGAACTTATAAATGCATTGTTTTGTGAAGTAAATCCTATTCCTGTAAAGGCTGCATTAAATTTAATGGGATATGATTTTGGAACCCCTAGATTACCACTTACTCCTATGTCTCCTACAAATTTAGAAATGCTAAAAATTGCTATGAAACCTTATTTGATTTAATATATTTTTTATAGTATAATTATTGTGTAGGCATTTCATGCCAATATTTTATATACTAGGAAAGTTCTATAAATAGGTATAAATTTAACAATAACTTAATAAACTTTCCTAGCATATAAAAGGCTATAATCGCTATTGCCTTTAAGATTTCCTCATTTACATTCGGAAACTTAAATCGGCAAAAGAAAAGGTGGCAAAGCCATTTTTCTTGTGCATTTTAATATTATGCAATTATAAAGGATTTGATTATATGTTTAAAATATTAGAAAAGATAAATAATGATAAGTTTTTTAATGAGATTATATATAATATAAAAATAAATAGCACAGTTTTACAAATGAAAAATTTTAGGCAACATTATAATACTTCTTGTTATGAACATTGTTTGTATGTTTCCTATTATACATATTTAATTTGTAAAAAATTTCATTTGGATTATATATCAGCTACACGTGCTGCTATGTTACATGATTTATTTTTATATGATTGGCGTAAAAAAGAAAATCGTAAAGGTTTTCATGCATTTACTCATCCTAGATGTGCTTTAAATAATGCAACTAAACTTTTTGAACTTAATGATATTGAAAAGGATATGATTTTAAAACATATGTGGCCTGTAACATTTGCTTTACCTAAATATAAAGAATCTTATATCATAACTTTAACTGATAAATTTTCTGCTATTATCGAGACTTTAGATGGTTTAGAAGATACTAATATGTATAGGGGAATGTTTAGGTACGCATATATGATTTTAGGTTTTTGTACTTTTAGTTATTTTTTATAAAATATAAAGAGAAAATCTGTAAAAGCTAACGATTATGCCTTAAAATACTTGCGATTAATAATCGCCTCTACAAATTAAAATAGAAAGGAAAGAGAATTTATATATGATAAATATTTTTGTAAACGGATGTAATGGTCGTATGGGACGTACCGTAATTTCGCAAATTGAAAATTTTGATAACTTAAATTTAGTAGGTGGTTTTGATATTAATAAAGATGAAACTTCTACCTTCCCTATTTTTAATGATTTTAAAGATATAGATGTAAAAATAGATGTAATAGTTGACTTCTCTTACATTACTATGACTTTAGATATGTTAGAATATGCTTCAAAAAATCATATTCCAATTGTTATAGCTACTACTGGGTTTACAGCAGAACAAGAAAATATGATAAAGGAATATAGCAAAAATCTACCTATATTTAAGTCTTCAAATATGTCTTTTGATATTAATTTGATGTCAAAAATTGTAGCAGAGGTAGCTAAAAAATTATCTAATGCAGATATAGAGATTATAGAAACTCATCATAATCAAAAAAAGGATTCCCCTAGTGGTACTGCTCTTCTTCTTGCAAATGCAATAAATGAAGTTTTTGATAATAAAAAAGAATATGTATTTGATAGACATTCTAAATCTGAAAAACGTTCTCCTAATGAAATAGGCTTTTCATCAATTCGTGGTGGTAATATCGTTGGAGAACATACTGTTCAATTCTTTAGTCCTTATGAGACTTTTGAAATAAAGCATACTTCATATTCTAGAAATCTTTTTGCTGATGGAGCATTAAAGGCTGCTGAATTTTTAGCAAATCAACCCAATGGATTTTATAATATGAATGATTTAGTGTAAACAATTATAGGACACCATTTGGTGTCCTATATTATTTATTCTGTTGCTTTATTTAAAACATTTGCTACATATTTCATACTTGCTAAACACTGTTCTAATGTATTTCCTGTTGCTCCTACTTCAATTATTGTTGAGGCTGTTGTTAAATGCTGATTATATCTTGCATTTCTTAAAATTATTGGTCTAAATAATCCTGGATATAATTCATCTGCAATACTTTGCACTTTTATTGCATACTCTAAGTTTTTTCTCCAATTATCATGAGCAAGACCAGAACCATCTGTTCCAATTACAAACATAACTTGTGCACAAACTTCATCTCCTATTTGCACACTTGGTGCATAATTACTTTTACTTCCAACTGCGTCTCTATGTAAATCAATAGTAATTTCTGCATCCTTATTTTTAGTTAATATGCTTTCTAAAGTTTTTAATGACCTTCCATATGAACCATTATATGAAGGATAATCATGATAAGTTTTGCTATGTATTACATTAAATCCATATTTCTCTAGTTGTAATGATAATTCATCTCCTACTTTTGCTACAGTAAAGTTTAAATCTGTAGTTCTATAAGAATCTGTCATTGGATATTTATATTGTTCTGTTGGTGTATAACTTTCACATGTGTGTGTGTGATATATTACTACCTTTTTATTATTTGTAAATGTATATGAGGCATTTTCTAATATTGATGAGATATCAAATTCTGTTTGATTGTTTATTTTTATGTCTTTATATTTATTTGTGTATGTCTCTTTTATATTATTTTCATCTATTATTTTTGTTTCCTTATTTTGTAAGTCTTCTACTTCTAATTTTTTTTCTTCTTGTTCTTCTGGTTCTATATATTCTTCTTTTGGTGGTTCTATCGAAATTTCCTTGTCTATTTGTTTTTCTGTCATATTCTCAAATATTCCAATTTGCATTGATAGTATTTTTATTCCCCAATTTGTTTTATTCTTTTCTTCTACATTTATATTTTCTTCTACTACCCTTGTGATT
This sequence comes from uncultured Clostridiaceae bacterium, assembly GCA_948469815.1. Classification (GTDB taxonomy): domain Bacteria; phylum Bacillota; class Clostridia; order TANB77; family CAG-508; genus CAKPSH01. Next base: position 12,031 of record CAOKMR010000029.1, read on the forward strand.
GGAAGTTCATATTTTAGGCATTTTAGTAATGAGGTCTTTTTTTCTTCTTGTTTTATTTCTTCATTTGGTTTTAATGATTTTACTAATACTACGAAAAGTATTACTATTGCAAAAAAAATGAATATATATTTAATAATCTTTTTTAGATTTATAACAGTTATCTTCATTAGATTCTCCTTGTCCTAAACACTATTATTATATATATTCATTTATATTTATTTTATTACTTATCTTTTCTTTTTTGCATATAATATGAGCATTTTGCTAAAATCACAGTTGGTGTTAGTTTTGAAAAGAATTTTGCTAATTTTATTGAAAAACCTGGTACTATATAAAATTTATTTTTTAGCATCTTGTCTACTGTATATTTTGCTACATATTCACTTGTTAAAGATTTTATTTCAAATTGCACATTTGCTACATTATTAAAGTTTGTTTTTACTGGTCCTGGACATAATAAGCTTATTTTTACTTTAGAGTTTTGTTTATTTAACTCTTCTCTTATTGCTTCTGAAAGTCTTACTACATATGCCTTTGAAGAATAGTAGGTTGCCATTAATGGTCCTGGTGTAAAACCTGCTATTGATGCCACATTTAGTATTCTTCCACTATTTCTTTTGGTCATATCTTGTAAATATAATTTAGTTAATACATGTAATGCCATTATATTTGTTTTAATAATTGTTAATTCTTTTTCTAAATCTGTTTCTGTGAATTTGCCAAATTCTCCTAAACCTGCATTGTTCACTAATATATCTATATTCTTTGCTTGTTCATATAATTTTTTGCAATTTTCCTCTATTGTTAAATCCATAGCTATTATTTCTACTTTTGTTGTTAAGTCTTTCTTTAATTCTTCTAACTTTTCCTTATTTCTTGCTACTATTACTAAATCATATCCTCTTTTTGATAATTCTCTTGCAATATCTCTCCCAATTCCAGAAGATGCTCCTGTTATTAAAGCTCTCATAATTTATTTTTCTCCTTATTTTTATTTGAGCGTTCCTAATAGCGGACGAGCAATGCTCGCCCCTACAACTTTATCTCCATAATGATAATTTTTTTGTAATAGGATTTATTTTATCTATCTCTCCAAATGCTAATATTCCAAAATAGTTATGTTCTTCTTGTGCCAATTCTTTTGTTTTTACTAATTGTTCTGCATATGTATCTCCTGTCATTGTTTCTATAAAATCTACAAACATAATATTTTCTTCTTTAAATTGATTTCTTACCTTTTTTATTTCTCCATTTCTTCCTTTTAGTACTATTAAAGATAGACCTGATATACTTTTATGTGCTTCATTATCTTTATCTGGAAAATCAATAAAAGACATCTTTTCTTTTGTATCTTCATCAGCTATATTTACAAGACCTAATCCCATATGTGCTATAGCGTTTAATGCTCTACCAGTTTCTATTTTTTCATTTATCACTGCTACAAATTTATACTTATCATTATGTACCATTTATAAATACCTCCATTTATTATAATTATTTTTAATAGATGGCACATGCAATGTGCCCCTACATCTTTAACATCTAAATTCTAGTTACATCAATATTTATTTTCTCTCCATTGATATTACATTCTGTGTATTCTTTTCTTTCTGCATTATATACAATTTCTATTGTTAATGTTTCTTTTTTTATCTCTAGTTTATTTTTCTCTATAATGTCTTCTAAGGTTTTATTTCCATTTACATATAATGTAATTCTGTCTAATACCTCAAATCCTTTGTCTTTTCTCATGTTTTGGATTTTTGATATTAATTCTCTTACATAACCTTCTTCTTTTAATTCTTCTGTTATTGTTGTATCTAATACTACACCTAGTGTTCCTGTTCCTGCAAATGCAAATCCTTCTATTCCTTCCATTGTTACAAGTAAATTATCCGCATTTAATTCTATTTCTGTTTCTCCTAATTTTGCTACTACTGATTCACCATTTCTGATTTTTGATGCTAATTCCATTTGATTTTGAGATGATATATATTTCTTTATCTCTGGAATTAATTTTCCATAAGCTTTTCCTAATACTGGTAAATTAGGCATTATATTAAAGTTTACATATTTTGATAAATCTGCTCCAAGTACTACTTCCTTTATATTTAACTCATCTTTTATAATGTCCCCATAATATTCTGGAATTGCTTTTTCTGATATTAACATTTTTGAAAGTGGTTGCCTATTTTTTATATTAGCTGAGTTTCTTGCACTTCTTCCTAATTTTACTAAATTATATGCTAATTCCATTTCTTCTTCTAACTTTTTATCTACTTCTTGTACATTATATTCTGGCCACATGTTTAAGTGAACACTTTCCTTAGCATCCTTATCAAGAGATACTACTAAGTTTTGATACATATTCTCTGTTATAAATGGTACAAATGGTGCTGCTACTTGGCATAGTGTTACTAAAACTCTATATAGTGTTATAAATGCTCCTAATTTGTCATCTGTTAGTGCATTTGCCCAAAATCTGCTTCTGTTTCTTCTTACATACCAGTTTGAAAGTTCATCTGTGAAATTTTCTATATCTAGTGCTGCTCCTGTTATATCATATGCGTCTAGTTTTTCATCTACAGATTTTACTAATGTGTTTAATTTACTTATTATCCATTTATCCATTACATTTTCTGAGATAAATCCTTTATGTTCTAATGGATTAATTTTATCTATCTCTGCATATAAAACATAGAAAGAATATACATTCCATAAAGTTCCTAAAAATCTTCTTGAGGTTTCCCCAACATCTTCTTTTGAAAATCTTGTTGGTAACCACGGTGCACTTGATGTATAGAAATGCCATCTTGTAGCATCTGCTCCTTCGCCTTCCATTACTTCAAATGGGTCTACAACATTTCCTTTTGATTTTGACATTTTTAATCCTTTTTTGTCTAGGACATGTCCTAATACTATACAATTCTCAAATGCTGATTTTCCAAATACTGCAGTTGATACAGCAAGTAATGTATAGAACCACCCTCTTGTTTGATCTACTGCTTCTGATATAAATTGTGCTGGGAAATTCTTTTCAAATAATTCTTTATTTTCAAAAGGATAATGTAATTGTGCAAATGGCATTGAACCCGAATCAAACCAACAGTCCATAACTTCTTTTACTCTTGTCATTTCTTTTCCACATTCAGGACATCTTAAATGTACATCATCTATATATGGTTTATGAAGTTCTATATCTTCTGGTACATTTATTCCTTTTTCTTTTAAATCTTTTATGCTTCCTATACATTCTTCATGTCCACATTCACATTGCCATATTGGAAGTGGTGTTCCCCAATATCTATCTCTTGAAATACACCAATCTATTACATTTTCTACAAAGTTTCCGAATCTTCCTGTTCTTATTGTATCTGGATACCAATGAATCTTGTTGTTATTTTCAACAAGTTCATCTTTTAATGTAGTCATTGCTACAAACCAGCTTTCTTTTGGATAATATAGTAATGGGGTGTCACATCTCCAACAGTGTGGATATGAATGCATATGTCTTTCTGCCTTAAATAATTGATTCATGTTTTTTAAGTATTCTACTATACTTTCACTGCATTTTCTTACACTTTTTCCAGCCCATGGTGTAACTTCATCTACAAATCTTCCTTCTTTATCAACTAAATTTATAAATGCAATTCCGTTTTGCTTTGCTACAGCATTATCGACTTCACCATAAGCTGGTGCTATATGAACTATTCCTGTTCCTTCTGATAAACTTACATAGTCTCCATGTATTATTTCAAATGCTTTTCCTTCTACTTTGGCAAATGGTAATAGTTGTTGATATTTTGTTCCTACTAGTTCCTCACCTTTAAATTCTTTTATAATTTCATATTTTCCTTCTCCCAAGACTTCATCACATAAGTCTTTTGCTAATATATATATTTCTCCTAATTTCATATTGCAATTATCATCTATTTCTATATCTTCTTTAAGTTTTGCTTCTACATATTCAAAGTTTTTATTTACACTTATTGCTAAGTTTGATGGTAGTGTCCATGGTGTTGTTGTCCATGCTAATATATATTTGTTTTCATCTATTTTAAACTTTGCCACACATGTCATGTCATTTACATCTTTATAGCCTTGAGCTACTTCATGTGAAGATAAGGCTGTTCCACATCTTGGACAATATGGCATAACTTTATGTCCTTGATATATCAAATTTTTGTCCCACATTTGTTTTACTGCCCACCAAATAGATTCTATGTATTCATTATGGTAGGTTACATATGGGTTTTCCATATCAACCCAGTAACCTATTTGGTCTGTCATTTTTTCCCATTGTGAAACATAGTTAAATACACTTGATTTACAATCTTTGATAAATTTCTCTACACCATATTCTTCTATTTGTGCTTTTCCAGATATTCCAAGTTTTTTTTCTATTTCAAGTTCTACTGGTAATCCTTGTGTATCCCATCCAGCTTTTCTAATTACTTTATAACCTTTCATTACTTTATATCTTGGTATAATATCTTTCATAACTCTTGTTAAAATGTGTCCAACATGTGGTTTACCATTAGCTGTTGGTGGTCCATCATAAAATGTAAAGTATTCTCCATCTTTGTTTAATTTAAAGTTTTTATCTATTATCTCTTTTTCCTTCCACATATTTAAGACTTCTCTTTCCATTCCTGGAAAACCATTTGGTAATTCAACTTTTTTGTACATGTTTATTCCCCCCCATATTATAATTAATAAGTAATAGTGAATAATTATTCATCATTCATTATTCATTATTCACTATTCATTATCCAAATTTCTAAGCACTTTGTTTGTTTTTTTCTATTACTTTTTTTCTTTTCTTTTTCGTTGTAGATTTTTGTTCTTTATTTTCATTTATAACTAATTTTGGTGGCTCATGCTTTAATACTGTTTCTTTAGTTATAATACATTTTTCAATTTTATTGTTTGAAGGTATATCAAACATAATATCTCTCATTATTTCTTCTATAATTGAGCGGAGTCCTCTTGCTCCTGTATTTCTTTCTATTGCCTTATTAACAATATCTTGTAGTGCTCCATCTTCAAATTCTAGTTCTACTCCATCTAATTCTAGTAATTTTTTATATTGTTTTACTAAAGCATTTTTTGGCTCTGTTACTATTTTAATAAGTGCCTCTCTATTTAATTCTTTTAATGTAGTTACAATAGGCAATCTCCCTACAAATTCTGGGATTAATCCAAACTTTAATAGATCTTGTGGTAATAGATCTTCATATGCCTTATATTTATCTATTTCTAGATTACTATCTTTTTCTTGACCAAATCCTATTAATTTTTTTCCTATTCTTTCGTTAATTATTTTGTCTAGTCCCTCAAATGCTCCTCCACAAATAAATAATATGTTTTCTGTATTTATTTGAATTAATTCTTGATGAGGATGTTTTCTGCCTCCTTGAGGCGGAACTGATGCAATTGTTCCTTCTATAATTTTTAAAAGTGATTGCTGTACACCTTCTCCACTAACATCTCTTGTTATTGATGGGTTTTCTGATTTTCTAGTTATTTTATCTATTTCATCAATATATACTATCCCTTGTTCTGCCTTTTCTACATCATAATCTGCTGATTGAATTAACTTTAATAATATGTTTTCTACATCTTCTCCTACATATCCTGCTTCTGTTAATGTAGTTGCATCTGCTATTGCAAATGGAACGTTTAAGATTTTAGCTAAAGTTTGTGCTAATAATGTTTTTCCACAACCTGTAGGACCTAATAATAATACATTACTTTTTTGAATTTCAACATCATCAATATCTTCTTGATTATTTATTCGTTTATAATGATTATATACTGCTACTGCTAAAGTTTTTTTTGCGTCTTCTTGACCTATTACATAATCATCTAATATACTTTTTATTTCTTGCGGATTTGGTAATTCCTTATTTTCTTCTTCAATTGGATATTGCATATCATCATATTCTAAATCGTCTTCATCTAATATATTTCTACATACACCTATGCATTCATCGCATATATATACTCCTGGTCCTGCAATAATTCTTTTCACGCCTGTTTGTGGTTTCCCACAAAAAGAACATTTTATATTTTTCTCTTTACTCTTTGGCATTAACGTGCCTCCTATTTATTATATTTTATTATTGTTTCTTTTGGTTTCATTTTTATACTCTATTCTTTTGTATATTTAAAAAATTTGATTATAGGGGCATATTGCAATGTACCCGCTTTGAAAATTATCTTCATTTCTGCGAGCACGCTACAACATGCCCCTACAATTCATTAATATACATTACACGTCCATGTCTAATCCTGGGCTTGTTTTAGTTTTATTGTGGTCTTTCCATTATTCCGTCTATTAAACCATACTTTAATGCTTCTTCTGCTGTCATATAATTGTCTCTTTCTGTGTCTTTATTTATTATGTCTAGTGGTTGACCTGTTCTTTCACTTAATATTTTGTTTAATTTTTCTCTGGTTTTTACCATATGGTCTGCATGTATTTTAATTTCTGTCGTTTGCCCTTGTATTCCTCCTCCCATTATTAATGGTTGATGTATTAGAATTTCTGAGTTTGGTGTTGCATAACGTTTTCCTTTTGTTCCTGAGGCTAGTAATACTGCTCCCATACTTGCTGCCATTCCTATACATATTGTTGATACTGGACATTTTATATAATTAATTGTATCATATATTGCCATACCTGCTGTTATAGAACCCCCTGGACTATTTATGTATAAATAAATCTCTTTATCTGGATCTTCTGCTTCTAAAAATAATAGTTCTGCCACTATTACATTTGCACTTGCTTGATCTACCTCTTCTCCTAAAAATATTATTCTGTCTTTTAATAATCTTGAGTATATATCATATGATCTCTCACCTTTGTTTGTTTGTTCAATTACATATGGTATTAATGTATTTCTTTCATCTAACATTAATTTTTCCTCCCTTGTTTAATTTACTTTACTTATTTGATTTTTGCATTGTCAACAATGAATTTTACAACTTTTTCATTTACTATAAAGTTTTTGATATAGTTCATAAATTGTTCGTTTTGTTTTAATTCATCTGCTGATTTTCCATAAGTATCTGCCATTTCTGTAACTTTTGTATTAATAGCTTCTTCCTCTGGTTCTATTTTTTCTTCTTTTATTATAGCCTCTAATACTAATCTTGTTTTTACAGATATTTTAGCTTGTTCTTCGTTTTCTTTTCTGAATTCTCCCATTGTCTTTCCTACCATTTGTAAGTAGCTTTCTAAATTCATTCCTTGATATTGTAGTCTTGTTTCAACATCTTTTACTATATTATCTATTTCTGTTTCTATCATTCCTGATGGAATATCAATTTCTGTGTTTTCACATACAGCTTTTATTGCTTCATCTTCTGTTTCATACTTTTCTCTATTTTTGTTCTCGTTTTCTAATTTTTCTTTTATACTAGCTTTTAATTCTTCTAATGTGTCAAATTCACTTGTGTCTTTTGCAAATTCATCATTAATTTCTGGAATTTCCTTCCTCTTTATTTCATGCACTTTAACCTTAAATGTTGCATCTTTTCCTTTTAATTCTTCAGAAAAATATTCTTCAGGGAATTTTACATTAACTTCTTTTTCTTCATCTATATTCATTCCAACCATTTGATCTTCAAATCCTGGAATAAATGTATTGCTTCCTATTTCTAGTTCATATCCTTCTGCTTTTCCACCTTCAAATGCTTTTCCATCAACAAATCCTTCAAAATCCATTACAACTGTATCTTTATTTTCAACTGGTCTATCTTCTACTACCACTAGTCTAGAATTTCTTTCTGCCATTGTATTTAATTCTTTGTTAATATCTTCTTTATTTACAGGATATTCTATTTTTTTTATTTGTACACCTTTATATTTTCCAAGTTTTACTTCTGGTTTTGTTTGGATAACTGCTGTGAAAATTAAGTCTTTACCTTTTTCCATTTGTTTAACTTCAATTTCTGGTTTACTTACTGGTTCGAGATTATTTGTTTTTATTTCTTCTTCAAATACTGGTGGAACTACATCGTTAAAAGCATCTTCATAAAATATTTCTGTTCCATACATTCTTTCTGCCATTTCAAATGGAGCTTTTCCTTTTCTAAATCCTGGTATATTAAAATATTTTGAACTTTTAACATATACTGTTTTTATTGCTTTTTCAAATTTTTCTGCTTCTATTGTAAATTCTAATTTTAATTCATTTGCATTTTCTGTTTTTTCGATTTTCACGCTCATCTCTTTTTCTTCCTCTCTACTTTTTTAATTTTAATGTTATTATTATATATACTTTTTGGTGCAGTGTCAATAGTTTAGTTGTTCTATTTTAATATTGCCTTACCCATTCTTCTATATTATAGAATATATTATAAAAATTTGGTGTTATTCTTCCTTGTAAATCTTGTGTATATATTACAGTTCCTCTATTAAAATATAAACTTACATATGGTCTTTTTTCTTCTATTAATCTTATTAATTCTTTATATTTATTTTGTAGTTCAGTTTCATTATCTGATAAGTCTGCAATTTCTCTTAAAAGTGCATTTGCTTCTGTGTCTTCAAATTGTGATAAATTCCCCTTTCCTATATAACTTGTTAAATCTGGACTAATTCCAATTAGTTTACCTGTTAAAATCATATCATAGTTTTTGTTTTCTAAATATTTTGCATATTGTGTTGAATTTGCTCTTATTATATTTACAATTATTCCTGTTTCTGCTAACTGTTTTTCAATTTCTTCGGCAACTGCAAGTCTTTTTGTATTACTCGCATCTACTACTAAATTTAGGTTTGCTCTTATAGTAGTACCACTTTCTTGTTTTTGCCAATTTCCACCTACAAATTCCCATCCATCTTCTTCTAACAATTCTTTTGATTTATTTGTGTTATAACTGGAACTTACTTTTTCTACTTTATATAAATAGTTTGATGTATTTACTGGAAAATCTGCGACATAATACTTGTTTTCATATACAGATGTAACTATATTTGATTTATCTATTGCATAGTTTATTGCTTTTCTAAGTTGTTCATTTCTTAGAGCTCCACTTGAACAATTAAGTGCTAAATAGTCATACTCTCTTCCTATATATTCTACTGTTTTATATCCCATTGTTCCTATATGTTCTTCATAATTTAAACTTTGTGTAGTCATTAAATCAAGGTTTCCTAGCTTAAAAGCATTATATGCTTCACCAGCTGATGTATACATTTTCACTAAAATAGTTTCTAATGATAATTTTTTTCCTGCTGATATTCCCCACCAATTATTGTTCTTTTTTAGTTCTATTTCTGTACTTGTTATATTTCCAATTATATATCTTCCTGTTCCTGGTGCATTATTATTTTTTAAACTTGTTGCAATTGCATCATTTTCATAATATTGTGATGACATTATTGGAAATGTTAAATTGTATTCAAAAAATGGAATTTTATCAACTATTGTTATTTTTACTGTATAAGTATTTAAAATTTCTACATTTACTATATTTTGCACATTTGAATAATAAATTGAGTTTTCCCCCATCGCTTGAATTTGTTCTATTGTAAATTTTACATCACTTGCTGTGAGTTGTCCACCATTATGCCATTTAACTCCTTCTTTTAGAACTACTACATATGCTGTATCACTAAGATTTATCCATTCTTTCGCTAGGCAATTTTCAATTTGGTAGTCTTCTGTTATTGATAACATTGGCTCATATATAAGTTTAGATATATCTTGCATGTTTTGATTTTTGCTTATTATTGGATTTATTGCATCTAAGCTTATAGCTGCAACTCTTAATGTTGATATTGTTGTCAAATTTTTCTCTTCTTTTTCTTGGGCTGTTTCCTCTACGCCATTTTCATCATTGCCTTTTTTATTTAAGAATACAGCAAATATTATTAATGCTATTACAAATATTACAAATACATATTTCAAAAAATTGTATTTCTTCATAATTAATTCCTTTCCAAAAATTGCAATTAATGTATCTTTTGTTATTTTGATAAATCTATTTTATATTATTTTCCATTTTTATGCAATATTCCGTCTGCTTCTTCTTTAGTTATATAACCGTTTTTTACCATTGCATTAGCAACTTGCCTTTGTCTTTGTTTTGATAATTCTGGATTTTTAGTTGGTGAGTATACACTTGGTGCATTTGGTATACCTGCAAGTAATATACTTTCATATTCTGTCATATCTATTGGCTCTTTTCCAAAATACCCATTTGCTGCTTCTTTTACAGTATAATATCCATCTCCAAAATAACTTGTGTTTAAGTAAAATTCTAATATTTCATTTTTTGAATAGTTCTTTTCTATTTCTTTTGCCATAAATACTTCTGCTATTTTTCTTGTAAGCTTCTTTTCTTGAGTAAAATATGTATTTTTAGCAACTTGCTGTGTTATTGTACTTCCACCTTCTACAAAACTCATTGCTTGTATATCTTTTATTACTGCTCTGCCTATTGATATTATATCTACTCCTCCATGTTTATAAAACCTATGATCCTCTACTGCGAGTACAGCATCTTTATAAATTTGTGGCATTTCTTCTAATTTTGTATAGTTTTCTACTGATTTTATATTTTCTACCTTGTGTTCTAAAGAGGTTTCTTCAATTGCTTCTTTGTACATATTATATCCATCATTTATAGCTACACCTGTTATTCCCCCTACTCCTAATATTGCTAAAATTATTATTATAATTATTATTCTCTTTAATACTTTCATTTAAACCTCCTTGTTTAGGTATTATAATTTATTGTTTCTACTAATTCTTATTATTTTTTAATCTTTAAATAATATGGTGGAATTTCAGGATAATAATCACTAACTCGTTTCAATTCTCCATTTGCTAGTTTTATAGTTAAATTTGGATATGTCTTTATCATTTTATTATTTCCCCAATTTTTGTAAATAAATTCTGATAAATTTGTGTTTTCAATATATATATCATTATATTTTTCTAATCTTTGTTCCTTAAATGATACATTTAAATCATTTTCAACTGCAACTCTTGTTAAGAAAAAATCTATTGCTACTCCTGAAACTATACAATCTATTATAAGCCCTACTGTTAGTATAGTTGCTACACTTCTTAATTTAATTACTCCACATTTTGTTTTTATCCAATTAATTAATTTATCAATTAAAGGATTTACAACTTTTATTAAGTACAGCCCTAGTAATCCCCAAAATATTGAATATATTAAGCATATTCTTCCATTTATATTTAAGAATTTGTCTGAATAATCCCACCATTTTGTATTAAGTAGCTTTTCTCCAATAAAACTTACAACATATTCTGTAATACTTCCACTTAAAAAACCTCCTAAAAATAATGTATGTATATCTTTTCCAAAGTATTGTAATGTGCATATCATTACTACTGCACCTAATCCATAAATTGAACAAAATGGCCCATATAGAAAACTTTGCCTTGATTCTATTACTCCATATAAAACAAATGCATATAATGTTTCTATTATATATCCTATGAAACTATATATAACAAAATATGCAAATATCCTCCATATACTTATCCCAGTTATTGTTAATTGCTTTTTTTTCATTTTTTATTTTTTCCTTTCTAGGAATATATTACATTTCTTATAACATGCGATTACTAATCGCCCCTACACACATTCTATAACATTTTTATTAAGTCATAATAATTTTATTTTTCATTTCAAATGTACTAAGATTGAAAAAATTTCATCAATAACAAATATAATTACTAAAACATTTATTATTTTTTTTTGTGTGGATTTTTGAATTGATAAAGAAAGCCTTTCTATCTTTTTTCTTACAAATGGATGTAATTTCTCTGTAAACAGTATTCCAAGTATCCCCCAAACTAGTGAGTATAGTATACTTATTCTTCCTTGCAAATTCAATATATCATTTGAATAATCCCACCATCTTTGATTAAATATAATCTCTAATATATAAGAAGCTATATACTCAAATACAGAAAATGCTACAACTGCTATGATAAACTTTAATATTCTATTTCCTTTTACATTTCTTAAACTACCTATTAATATTAAAGCTCCAATTCCATATATTGGACAAATCGGTCCAAACAAAAATCCTCTATTTACAAATGTACGTTCAACATACATTGCAAATATAACTTCTAATGCCCATCCTAAAAATGAATATATAAAGAAATATATTATTGCCTTTTCTATATTTGATAGTTCCCTTTTGCCTGATATTACTAACTCATTCAATATTCTTACCTCCAAAATTTACTAATTTTATTTTTCTTTTGTTTTTTGGAGTATTGTATCATATTTCATTGCTTTTAGCAATTTTCTAAAACTTTATATGCTAATTCCTCTAATTTTTTACTAGTTTCTTCGTTTAAGGTTGACATTACTGTTACAGTCGGTTCATAAATTGTTATGTCCTTCATATTGCTTATTATATCTTTCATACATTTTCCTGCTGATGGTGCCCAAGTTCCATTTTCAATTATGCCAATTTTACGGTTTTGATAATTCTTCCCTTTTAATTGGTTTAAGAAATGTTCCATCGGTGGAAATACTCCCATATTATAGCTTGAAGCTGCAAGTATTATTTTATCATATCTAAATGCTGATTCTATCGCATCTGCTAAGTCATCTCTTGCTAAATCTTTTAATATTACTTTTTTTGCTCCTTTTTCTTTTAACATTTCAGCTAATTTTTTTGCAACATTTGCAGTATTTCCATATATAGAAGCATATGCTATAAATATACCTTCATCTTCTGGTTTATAACTGCTCCAAGTATTATATTTATCTATATAATATCCTAAATTATCTTTTAATATTGGTCCATGTAATGGGCAAATCATTTTTACATCTAATGTTGATAATTTTTTAAGTAATGCTTGTACAGGCGCTCCATATTTTCCTACTATATTAAAATAATATCTTCTTGCTTCTTCTATCCACTCTTCATCTACATCTAGTGTTCCAAATTTTCCAAAGCCATCCGCAGAAAACACAATTTTTTCTGTTTTCTCATAAGTTACCATTACTTCTGGCCAATGTACCATTGGTGCCATGAAAAATTGCAAAGTGTGTTTTCCTATATTTATTTCTTCTCCTTCTTTTACTTCAATTTTTCTTTGTTCTAAATTTGGTATATTGAAGAATTGTTGTAACATAACAAATGTCTTTTGGTTTCCTATTATCTTCATTTTGGGATATTTACCTGCTATTTCTCCTATATTATAGGCATGGTCTGGCTCCATATGTGATACTACCAAATAGTCTGGCTCCTTATTTTCTAATGCGTTTTCTAAGTTTTCTAACCATTCCTTTGATTTTCTTTTATCTATAGTGTCCATTATCACATTTTTTTCATCTTTTATTAAATATGAATTATATGATATTCCATTTGGAACAATATATTGTCCTTCAAATAAATCAATTGTTTTATCGTCTGCTCCAATATATATTATATCTTCTGTAATTTTCATTTTATATTACCCTCCTCTTTTAAATACAACTTTAATATTTTAGGGCGTATTCGGATTTTTCCTCCGATTGCGCCCTTACATCTTCTAAGATTGAAAAACCTTTTTAATTATTCTTCGACTTTTTCAAACATTTCTTTTCCTACACCACATAATGGACATACCCAATCCTCTGGTAAATCATCAAATTTTATGCCCTCTTTTTCTTCATCATACACATAACCACATATTGTGCATTTGTATTTTGCCATGTTTTTCACTCCTATCTTAATATTTTAGAATGTTTATATTATATCACTATATCAGAAAAAATCAAACTTTTTTTATAGTTAAAATTGCCTTGAAAATTGCAATATTAATTGCACGTTTTTTATTAAAAATTTAAAAATCTTTAA
>CAOKMR010000030.1 GCA_948469815.1 uncultured Clostridiaceae bacterium
TTACTGTAAGCTTTAAGGCACTTTTTTACCTCTTTTTTCTACCAAACTCAGGATAATAGTATACTAGCAATTTCTAAATTTGTCAATACTTGTTAAAAAAAAATAGATATGTTATAATTACCATTGGTTACAATTCAAAGAATTAAAACAATAAAGTAGGGGCGATTAGCAATCGCCCGCTCTTCGAAGGATTTGCTAACTAAGAAAGAAGGATTATAAATTTGGAAAAAGATAGAGTAGATAAAATTAACTATTATTTGGATATAGCAGAAGCGGTAGCAGAAAGAGGAACTTGTTTTAGAAAAAATTTTGGATGTATAATAGTAAAAAATGATGAAATAATTGCAACACGGCTATACAGGTGCTCCAAGAGGAAGATCTAATTGTATAGATCTAGGATATTGCACTAAGAAAAAGATATTCCCAGAAATTAGACATGGAGGCTATGATGCTTGTAGGTCTGTACATGCAGAGCAGAATGCAATAATAAGTGCATCAAGAAAAGATATGATAGAAGGAACAATGTATTTAGTAGGAATAAGAAAAGACACAAAAGAATATGAACAAGGTGCTAATTCATGTCAAACTTGTAGAAAAATGATAATAAATGCAGGAATAAAAGAGGTCGTAATTAGAGGAAATAGTAAGAAAGAATACATTAAAATAAATGTAGATGATTGGATAAAAAATGATGACTTATTAGAAGGAAAAATGGTATATTAAATAATATAAATTGTAAGTTACTTATTATAAAAATCAGTTAAAATAAAGAAGGGAGAATATAATGTCAAAACCAATAGTTGCTATTGTAGGAAGACCAAATGTAGGAAAATCAACATTTTTTAATTATGTAGTTGGTCAAAGAATATCTATAGTAGAAGATGAACCAGGTGTAACAAGAGATAGAATATATGCAGAAGCAAATTGGTGTGGAAAAAATTTTACACTAATAGATACTGGAGGAATAGAGCCAAAATCAAATGACACTATTATAGTAAATATGTTAGAACAAGTTAATATTGCAATAAGCATGGCAGATGTAATAATATTTATGACAGATATAAAGAATGGAATATTAGAAACAGACAAAGATATTGCACTAATGTTAAAAAAATCAAGAAAACCAATTATATTAGTATGTAATAAATCTGATAATTTCGGAAAGAAAACAGGGGATATAAGTGAATTTTATGCTTTAGGTATAGGAGAACCATTAGCAATATCATCAACAAATGCATTAGGAATAGGAGATGTATTAGAAGCAGTTTGTAAAAAACTTCCAGAATCAGAAGGAGAAGATGATGAAGAAATTACAAAAGTAGCAATCATTGGAAAGCCAAATGTAGGTAAATCTTCTCTAATAAATAGAATACTTGGAGAAAATAGAGTCATTGTTAGTAATATTGCAGGAACTACAAGAGATGCAATAGACACATATCATGAAAATGAATATGGAAAATATACGCTTATAGATACAGCAGGAATTAGAAGACACAGTAAAATTAAAGAGAACATAGAAAAATACAGTATTATGAGAACATTACTTGCGATAGAAAGGTCAGATGTATGTTTAATGATGATAGATGCAAAAGAAGGAGTAACTGAGCAAGATACAAAAATTGCAGGAGAAGCCCATGATGCAGGAAAAGGAATAATAATAGTAGTAAATAAATGGGATGAAATAGAAAAAGACAATAATACATTTAACAAATTTAAAAAAGAAATATATAATAAATTAGCATACTTAACATATGCGCCAATAATTTTTATATCAGCAAAAACTGGACAAAGAGTAGATAAATTATTTGAAATGATAAATAATGTAGCCAAGATGAATGCTCTAAGAGTTCCAACAGGTACATTAAATCAAGTAATAGATGAGGCAATAGCAATAACACAGCCACCAACAGATAAAGGTAGAAGACTAAAGATATTGTATGTCACACAAGCAAGTATAAAGCCACCAACATTCATTGTATTTGTGAATAATAAAGATTTATTTCATTTTTCCTATGAAAGATATCTAGTAAATCATATAAGAAAAGAATTTGGGCTAGAGGGGAGTCCTATTAGAATGATTGCAAGAGAGAAATTAGAAAAATAATAAATAAATTGAAAAAAGGAGAGAGTAAAATGATTTTATATATAATAATATTAATAATAGCATATTTAATAGGAAGCATAAATTTTTCAATAATACTAAGTAAAAAAATGGCTGGTTTTGATTTAAGAGAAAAAGGAAGCGGAAATGCAGGAACAACAAATATGTTAAGAACAGTAGGAAAAAAAGCAGCATTGATAACATTAGTATGTGATATATTAAAAGGAATAGTTGCAGTATTATTAGCAGTATTAATCGGAAATATCGCTAATCATTTTGGAGCGGGAGTAAAAACAGAATATTTACTACAAATTGCTAGTATCTTTGCAATAATAGGGCATACATTTCCAATTTATTTTGGATTTAAAGGAGGAAAAGGGGTTGCAACATCTTTAGGACTAGTATTAATTATAAACTGGCAAATAGGACTAATATGTTTAGTATTTGCGTTATTAGTAATGGTAGTTACGAGAATGGTATCATTAGGTTCAATAGCTACTGCAATTTTATTCCCAGTATTAACAATATTTAAGATAGGTTCAGAATATTATATAGTATCTGGAAAATATATTGCTTTTAGCATAATATTAGCTTTAATAGTAATATTTAATCATAGAACAAATATAAAGAGAATATTAAGTGGGACAGAGAATAAATTATCTTTTAAAAAATAATAATACACATAAGAAGGGAAGGATAAAATTGAAAAAAATATGTATAATAGGTAGTGGTTCATGGGGATGTGCTTTGGCAATTCACTTAGGGAAATTAGGGCATAAAATTAAAATTTGGTCTTATGAAGAAGAAGAAAAAAATTATATTAATGATAAAAGAACTTGCAAGTTTTTACCTAATTCAGTAATTCCAGAAAATGTAACTTGTACTTTAGATTATAAAGAAGCAATAGAAAATAGCGAGATAATTTTACACATAACACCATCAAAATTCACAAGAGAAACAATAAAGAAATATAAAGAATATGTTACAAATCAACCAATTATAATATGTTCTAAAGGATTTGAAAGCAGTACATTAATGACATTGGATGATGTAGTAAAAGAAGAATTGCCAAATTCAAAAATAGGAGTACTATCAGGTCCAAGTCATGCAGAAGAAGTATCTATAGGCATACCTACGGCATTAGTAATAGCATCGGAAGATAAAGAATTATGCAAAACAATACAAAAAGAATTTATGAATGAAAAGTTAAGAATCTATACATCTGAAGATGTAAAAGGTGTTGAATTGGGAGGGGCTTTAAAAAACATAATAGCATTTTGTGCAGGTGTAGGAGCAGGTCTAGGATTAGGAGATAATTCGTTTGCAGCACTAATTACAAGGGGATTAAAGGAAATTGCAGAATTAGGAATAACACTTGGCGGAAAAGAAGAGACATTTTATGGACTAACAGGACTAGGAGATTTAATTGTTACTTGTCTGAGTGAACATAGCAGAAATAGACGAGCAGGAATGTTAATTGGGCAAGGAAAAAACTTAGAAGAAGCAAGAAAAGAAATAGGTATGGTAATTGAAAGTGTAGATAATATAGAGGTAGCATATAAGTTAGGAAAAATACATAATATAGAAATGCCAATATTGAATACAGTTTATGCAGTTTTATTCGAAAATTTAAAACCAGAGATTGCAGTGAATGATCTAATGATACGAAATAAGAAATCAGAATTTTAAAACAAATTATAATTTTGTATAATTTCAAAATATATAATCATCCCTACAAACACAAATTTATAATTTTTTTATAACCATATAATAACAATTATTACGAATAAAAAAACATAAAATTGTAAATAATATTTATGATATAATAATAAAGGAAAGGAAGATAGGCATGGAGATTTTTGAAAGAATAGGAGAAGTAGCCTCACAAACATATAAATATACAACAGAAAAAGCAGACAAAATTGCAAGAGAGACAAAGCTTAAAATGAAGATGAATGAGAATAAATCTAAGATTGAAGATTTATATAATGAAATAGGAGAAGCAGTATATAGAAGACATTTGGCAACAACTAAAGAAAACTTTGATGAAGAAATACAAAATGCATGTGAAGAAATAGATAAAATTTCAAAAGAAATAGAACAACAAAATAATGAATTATTAAGTTTAAAAGATAGAAAACAATGTCCAAATTGCCACGAAAAAATAGAAAAAGAAGCAAAATACTGCTCAAATTGCGGAATGGAACAAGCTCAAGAATCAAAGGAAGCTGAGAAAGAAGTTAATAATGAAAATAAAGAGGAAATAAAAAATGAAAATAAATCAGAAACTAATAATGCAATAGCTACAAATGCAACAGAGGAAGAGAAGGCAAGTAATGATAGTAATGAAGCATAATTAATATGGGTATCTTTCAAACAGATACCTAATTATTTTATCTGAATTTGAAGAGGTCACATTAATAAAAATATTCTCGTCTAAACTAATCCACATATTTATATCATATTTATCATTATTATCAACAAAAACACCAATAATATCAGAAATTTCAATAGGATTATCATAAGCATTATTCCATTTTAACATATCATTTTGTATATTTATATTATCATTTTTATTATAAAAATTAGTAAGAAATCGAGAAATTTCGCCACTCTTTTGACTATATAAATTAACAGTAGTTTTCATATCTTAAATCTCCTTTATAATATTAGTATAAAAAATTATAAAATAAATATGCATTTATAAATAAAAAAAGATTGCAGATATGCAATCTTTTTTTATTTATTATGTCATACTATTTTTATATTTTATATATTTATAAATTCCAAAACCACTTAAAATACTTAGAGCTACAATTGCTATGAAAATTATATCAGATTTTCCTGCTTGAGGTATAACTTCAATAGGAATATCTTCAGTAACTTTTACCTTAGGAGAAACAGTTGATGTTTCATTATCCCCTTGATCATCTGTAATATTAACTTTTTCATTTGTTGGCAAAATCTGACCAAGAATGTCTTTATTAAAATTATCCTTTAAGGTTAATTTGTATTGTAAAGAAGCACTTTCTCCAGCATCTAATGATGGAATAGTCCATGTAATAGAATTTGTAGTTTTATCAATTTCTGCACTTACTTTTCCTAAATTAGGAGAAGTAACATAAGCAAAATCAAAGTTATCAACTATCTTTTTAGGAAAATAATCTTTAATAACAATATTAGTTAAAGTATTAGATTTAGATATTTCAACATCATTAAAAACATTATTTTCTACAATATTTTTAATATTAGAATCACTTATAAAATAATATTTTCCAGCAGTTGGTTTATCTTCAGTACCAAATACTTCTTCTGCAAGTTCTACATAAGTTTTTCCAACAGTTGCTTCAACTGTATCACTAACACCAGCTAAAACAGAAATTAATTTAACACCTTTATTATCAAGTTCAACTAATTTCTTTTTAGTATTACCTAAGACTATATCAGAAAATTGAAGAGTATTTCCATGAATATCATCATTAGGAACACCATCTGATATTAAAATAATATATTCCTTATCAGCAGTACCAGAAAAATTTTGATTTGCAAGTTCTAATCCAGCTTCTATATTAGTTCTGGAACCAAAATCTGTATCATTTATATCCTCAATGGCTTTAAGAACATCACTATTTTCTGTTGTTAAAGTTTGCATTAAAGTTGCATCTTCTATAGTGCCTTCTTTCTTAACATCAGAATTACTAGAGAAGCATACAACACCAATTTTAAATTCTGGATCAGAAGCATTTAATTTAGTAGCTAATTGTTTGGCAGAATTATAAATTAAGTCTTTCCTTGTTTCAGTATCTGAAACCTTCTCATTTAAACTCAAAGAATTATCTATAACTAAAAATATCTCAGAAACTGTTTTTTCTATTTTTTCTTCAGCAGTATTTTTTACATCAAGTTGTAAAGTAACTGAATTTTCGTCATAAGATATAATCTGTTTTGTAAATTTACCATTTGCTCCAAACTCCATTTCACAAACACTTTTATCAACAACCTCGAAATGTGTTGAAGAAGATAACTTAGCAGAAACAAAATTCGTAAAAATTAGTGTAAAAGCTAAGAATAAAATAATAATTTTAATCGTTTTTTTCATATGATTTAACCCCCATTAATATTTAAAATATCACATAAAAATAATTATAGCATAAGTAAAAAAAACTGTCTATACTAAAAAATGACAAATATTTTACAATTTTTTAATAAATTTTTAATATATGGGTAAAAAAATAAAAAACAGCTTGACATAAAGTACAACATAGAGTATAATAAAAAAGTAAAGGAGGAGTCAAAATGGACAAAAAACATGGAACTATAATAGTAGATGGAAAAATTGTAGACTTGGACAAGACTTCTATAGAAGAACTAAAGAAGTTAGAAAATAAATTAGAAAATGAAATTGATGAATTAAGAAAAGAAATAGACGAATTAATTAAATAAAAAATATAGGAGGTAAAAAATGGATACAGCTAAAAATTATGATGATAATTATGAGGTAGTAGTACCAGAAAATGATGATTTTGACTTAGAATATATTGATCTAAATGAAGAGGATATAATTAATGTAAATCCAGAGGAAGTATTAAAAGCAGAAGTACAGAGAGAGAAAACATTAAAGGAAGCATTGTTAAACCTTATGAGTAAGCAGGCTTCACTATTAAAGGTAAAAACTGCTGAAAAGGCGAGAGAAACAGGAGCTACAATAGATAAGATAATAAAAGGAGTAGAAGAGAAAGCACAAGCATATGAAAAAGGTTATTTAGAAGAAAAAGCTATATTAGATGATTATAATAAAAAGCTAGACAATCTTAAGAGTCTCTACGAAGAAGGAGTAGATTTTAGACTTGATAATAGGGATAAATTTGAAACAAAAGAACAAGTAGCAATAAATCAGAAAAGTGAAGCTAAAAGCAAAATGAAAAAAATGCAAGCTACTAAACAATATAAAGAATATACAAAAGCTTTTAATAAAGTAAAAGATGAATTTAATCAAGCAGTGTTGGAGGGAGATACTGAAACGGAAATAATTAAGCGTAAAGAATTAATAGAACTTAAACAAAAAGATCCTACAATACCATATAAAAGAGAAATGAAGCAAGCTGATGATTCAATATCATTAGCAAGAAAAGGAATTTCTGAATGTGACCAACAATTAATTGACTGGCTAGAAGATAAAAATAAAGCAATAGATAGAATAGAAAATGAAACAAATCAGGCTCTTTCAGGAATAGTAAAGCAAAACTTTTGGCAAAAATTAATAGGCTCACTAGTTAATAAATTTCATAAAGTAGGTAAGGTAGCCAAAAGTGCATTCGGACAAATAAAGAAAATAACAGATATGATGGATGAAGTATATGAAAAAATGAATAAAGAATATGAAGAAGAACTAAATGCAAATATGCAAGCAGCAAGTGAAAGAGCAGAAGCAAAAGCTGAAGCGAGAGCTGAAAGGAAAGCTGCAAGAGCTGAAAAGAATAGAAAACATAAACAGGATATTATAAAAATGATTGATGAAAGAATTGCAGCAACAGAAAAACAATTAGAAGCTATAAGAGCACAAAGATCTCAAGATAATGGAAAAAGCATTACTCCTGTTTTTGAAGGTGGAGATAATGTAGTACAATTTGATAGAGATGATTAAAATTACAATTATAAATGCAAGAAAAGATGGCAAAGCCACTTTTCTTGCATTTAATATAAGAATTTAAAATAAAAAATTCTAGAAGTTATTGTTACAACAATAAAGGATTAATACTAAATTAGTTTTTGCTTCATTGCTTTTTTAACTAGAGGAGGAACATAATGTGAAATATCCTTATTTAATCCTAAAATTTCTTTTACCATACTAGAGGAAACATTCTCTAAATTACTTTCTGCAAACAAACTAATTGTATTAATTTTATTTTCACTAAGTTGTTTATTTATTTGAGACATCTGAATTTCATATTCAAAATCAGAAAGAGTTCTAAGACCTCTTACAATTGCATTACAATTGCATTTTATAGCCAAATCAATAGTTGCACCTGTATCATAAACAACATTAACTTTAGGGTTGTTTTTATATAACTCATCTATTAAATGAACTCTTTCATCTATAGAGAACATTCCAGTTTTTCTAGAATTATACATAACAGCTACAACAATTTCATCAAATAAATTGCAAGCTTGTTCAATAATATTCATATGACCATATGTAATAGGATCAAAACTACCTGGATACAATACTTTTATCATAAATTTCTTTCACCTTTTCCTTTACTTTATCAGAATAATCATTATTTATTATATAATCAAATTCATTAGAATTAAATTCAAAAGAAGCTTTATCTCGTGTTTCAAACAGTTCTTCTGTAATATTATCGCGTAATATAGTCATTTTTCTTCTTAACTCAATTGGCGATTCCACCAAAATTTTTAAATCACTTAGATTATAATATTTAGTATTTAGAAGCAACTGCCAATCTAATAAAATAATATTATTATAATGTTTACATATAAACTCATCTATAATAGATTGCATACAAGGCCAAGTAATACTAGTCAATTTATCCATTTCTTTTACAGAATTAAAAACAATATTCCCCAAATTTCTTCTATTAATAGTTTTATTATCATTATTTGAAACTGACATTCCAAAGGTATTAACAAGATCATTATAAACCTTAGGATATGTCAGAACTTCATGAGATATATTATCAATGTCTAAATGAATAATATCTTTAGAGATATCTTGAAATAATTTACAAATATAACTTTTCCCACTACCAGATTTTCCAACAATACAAACAATCATATTATAATTACATTCCTTTAAATAAAATACAAATATATTATAGCAAGATTTTCTAAAAAAGTAAATATATGGCTTAGCAATAAAAATGATTAAATAATTACATTTATGGAAGAATAATAAATAACACTTTGAAGGGAAAAGAAATTATGAAAGAAATTTTAATAAATATAAAGCAATATAAAAAAGAGTTAATATTTGGACCACTATTTAAGTTGCTTGAAGCAATAATTGAAATATCCCTACCTATTATTATTGCTAAAATTATAGATAATAATAGGAACTTTACATTTAATCAAATTATACTTTATATGATAGGTATGTTAATATTTATATTAATAGGTTTTGGAAGTGCTAGTATAAGTCAGTATTTCGCTGCAAAGGCTTCTAAAGGTTATGGAGCAAACTTGAGAAAAGAATTTCTTAAACATATATCATTATTATCAAACAAACAACTAAATAAATATGGTACATCTGCACTTGTTAATAAAATTACTAATGATATTAATAATCTGGAAATTGCTATTTCTATGTTTATAAGATTAGTTTTAAGGTCACCTTTTATTTGCATAGGTTCATTAATAATGATTTTTATTATAAATGTGAGAATTGCAATCACAGTTGCAATTTCATTAATAATACTATCAATATGCATATATATAATTTTTAAAATAAGTTCAAAACTACAAGAAAAACTTAATATAAATATAGACAAAATGTTAATTAGAGTAAAAGAAGATTTAGTAAATATTAGGTTAATAAGGAGTGTTAATAGTCAAGAATTTGAAAAGTGTAAATTTAATGAACGCAATAAAGAAATATATGACATTTCTTTAAAATATAATTTTATATCAAACCTATTAACACCTAGTAATATTATTATATTAAATATTTTAGTAGTAATAATTTTATATACTTCAAGGATAAATATAGAACACATATCAATAGGGAACTTAATCGCAATTATTAATTATATTTCGCAAATGACAAATTCAGTTATAGTATTATCAAATTTAATAATTATATATACGAAAGCTTTTAGCTCTGCAAATAGAATAACAGATATAATGAAAATAATACCTGATATGGAATATGGAAAAATTGATGAAATAAGTACAACACAAAATGCAATAATATTAAAAAATGTAGCATTTTCATATAATAAAAAATCAGAATTTATAAAAGATTTTAATATAAATATAAAAACAGGAGAAATCATAGGAATAATAGGATTTACAGCTAGTGGAAAGACAACTTTATTAAATTTGATTACTAGAAACTATGATATAAATAAAGGAGAAATATTAATTTTTGATAGGAATATAACAGATTATAAAAAGCAAACATTAAAAAATAATATAAAGATAATATCACAAAAGAAGCAATTTTTTACAGAAACGATAAATGAGAATGTAAGTTTGCGGAAAAAATATAAGTAAAGAAACATTATATAAAGCATTTGAAAAATCAGCTTCATTAGAATTTGTTGAGAAAATGAAGGATAAGGAATACACAATATTACAAGGAAATGGAGCAAATTTATCAGGTGGTCAAAGACAAAGAATTGCTTTAGCTAGGGCTTTTATAAATAAACCTAAAATATTAATTTTAGATGATATTACAAGTAGTGTAGATCTAAAAACAGAAGATGAGATACTAAACAATATTTATAAATTTGTAAAAGAAAATAATATAACTACAATAATATCAGCACAAAAAATATCTTCTTTAAAATTGTGTGATAGAATTATAGTTATGAAGGATGGAAAAATGGAAGCGATAGGAGACCATAAACAATTATCAAACAATTCAAAAATTTATAAAGAAATATTAGATTTACAAATTATGTAATAAAATGATGATAGAAATCTCCAAAGTAGAACTTTGGAGATTAGTAACATTTGTATTTACTGTAACAGGTTCAGCTAATTTAGAATTATTAATATTTTCTGAAAAAATAGATGTGTTAAGTTGAGGAACATTTATCTTGTAGAACAATAAACAAAATTTACCTAAAGTTATCCAGTAATAGCTTTACAGATTTACATAAATATGGTAAAATATTAAAGTGATTTTGGTAAGAATTAAAGAAATTCTTTTAAAATCTAGGTTGTGCTATAGAAAGGAATGATATAAAATGATACAAGAAATAAAAAAAGCAAAGTTTAGGGAATTTGGAAAAATGAGTCCAAAAATAAAACAAGTAAATATAGAAGACCAAGAAAATTTTAGAAGCTATATTGCTTCTGTAAAAGAGCAAAGTTTTATTCTTAAAGAGAGAGTAAAAAGTTTAAAAACAGCACAATTTATTGGAAGGTATGCTAAATATATTGAAAAAGAGTTATATGAAGAAATAGAAAAACTTAAAGGAACAACAATGATGGTACATGAAGAAAGAAAATTGGGAGTAGTAACTGATAGAAAGATACATGTGTATAATGCAGGAAATATTGCATATAAAATTTCAAAAGGCATTTTTAAAGACGACAATATAGCAAAAGGAATAGAATTAGCAACACGTATTCATGATATTGGACAACCTGCTTTAGGTCATCTTGGTGAAAACACGGCTTCAAAAGTTTCATCTAGTAAGCAAGGAGGACCACGTCCTCATAATGCAACTGGTGCTATACAAATATTATATAGATGTTCAAGTAAAATAAGAAAAGCAATAAATAATGGAATAGCTATGGAAATAATAACAGAAGAAGCAAATGAAAAAAATGTAAGTATTGAAGAAATGGCTAATAGTTTGAAATCAGGAAATGAACCTATTTTAGAAAACAAAATTAAAAGTAAAGGAGAGGAATTAAAAGAACAAATAGATGAAGCAATCAAAGTTTTATCTATGTCAACAGGAAGGCATAATGGGGAAAGAGGTACTGCAAATATTTTGCCGAATTATAAAATAACATTTAGTGATTTCCATAAAGTATTAGCGAATTGTTTCATATATGAAGGAGCAGATAAAGAAATGCAATCTGCTAATATGATAGATGCAATAGTTAAAATATCTGACCAAATATCATCTATTCCATATGATATGATAGATGGAAAAAAAGGAGGATTAGTAATTGATATACCTAAAAGCTATGCAGAACCAGTTTCACAAATATTAGGAATAAAAAAAGAAGAAGCAATAGAAAGGTTAAAAGGAAATAACATTGAATTAAATAAACTTGTATTAGATATACAAGAAAGATTAATAGAGAGTTTAGTAAAGAGTAGTAGTAAAGAGATTATAAAATTAGATTTAGAAGCTTCACTATATGGAAAGAAAGATAGAGAAACAGGAGAAACTATAGTACAAGGACTTAGAATGCCAACAAATTCAGAATATTTACCATATACTGGTGGTAAAGAAGAAGCTAAAATTTTACAAGAGGCTTGGTATAAATGTACAGAAAATCTAGTTAACGAAATACTACAACAAGATAGAATGTTTTCAAGGCAACTTAATGCTATATTTAAAATGGAGGAAGATGATACTAGGAGAGAAAAATATGAAGAAATTTTAATGGGACAGTATGCGGGAAAAGAAGAATATAAGGACTTTATGAAATATATATTAAAAACTACACCTGAAGAATATGAATTTATAAAACAAAATTGTCACAAATATGGAATAAATTTACTTGTAGAAAAAATAGAAAAAACAAAAGATAGATTTAAAAGTGAAAAGGGAGAGTACATAACAAATATAGATGATGAAATAGAACAGGGAATATATGATTATATTTATTCATCAGATAAAGGAATACCAAATCCAGTAAGTGAAAAAGGATATACTGATGAGGAAATTGAAAAAATATATAAAGATATTAATATTATAAGATCTGTACAGGGAAAGAAAAAGTTATTATTACAAAGAGATGAAAGAATAGCAACACAATTAGCATTAGGGTATATAGAATCTAGATTTAATGATTCAAGTTTTATAAACTTTTGTTTTCAAATAGGAGTAATATCTGAAGAAGAAGTAAAAGTTTTAAGAAAGCCATATGATCCAGCAACAAATTCTTATTTTATAACAGACAGTTTAGCAAAAGCAAGAAAAGCATATGAAGAAGCAGTTTTAGAAATTTAAAAAAGCATATGAAAATACTTGCGTTTTAAAAAAAATTGTTGTATACTAAGAAAGTATTAAAAATTACCTTACTCTTGGAAAAAGGTGAAAGCACCACTTTTTCTATGAATAAGGCGTATATAAAAAATAGGAGGTGTAATAAAATGACAACAGAAAGAAAACAAGAAATCATTAATACTTATAGAAGAGATGAAAAAGACACAGGTTCTTCTGAGGTTCAAATAGCTCTTTTAACTGAAAGAATAAAAGAATTAACAGAACATTTAAAAGTACACAAAAAAGATAACCATTCTAGACGTGGGCTATTAAAAATGGTTGGTAAAAGAAGAAATTTACTTAATTATTTAGAAAAAAATGATGTTGAAAAATATAGAGAAATAGTTGAAAAATTAAATTTAAGAAGATAATCATTAGATGTTATATAAACGTCAATGATTATAAGGAATAATATTCCTTAATAATATTATGGACGTTTGAGAAATATGTCAAACGTCCAAAAGTGTATTAATTAGCATAGATTAGAAGTAGCTTGGATAATATTTTAATAAAAACATAAAATATATAAGAATTAAAATATTATCGAAGTTACGAACTAATTTATGTAACAAAAAGAAAAGAGGTAAAAATATATGTTTAAAACTTTTGAAACAGAATTAGCAGGAAGAAAATTAATAATTGAGAGTGGTAAAACTTCAGAACTTGCAAATGGAAGCGTTTGGGTAAGATATGGAGAAACAGTTGTAATGGTAAATGTTACAGCATCTAAAGAGCCAAAGGAGGGAATTGATTTTTTCCCATTATCAGTAGATTACGAAGAAAAATTATATGCAGCAGGAAAAATACCAGGAAGTTTTACAAAAAGAGAAGGGAAACCAGCAGATAAAGCAATACTTACATCAAGAGCAATAGATAGACCATTAAGACCATTATTTCCAAAAGACTTTAGAAATGATGTATGTGTAGTAGCAACAGTATTATCAGTAGAACCAGATAACTCTCCAGAAGTTGCAGCAATGATAGGAGCATCAGCTGCATTATCAATATCAGACATACCATTTGGTGGACCAACAGCAGCTGTAAATGTTGGATATGTTGATGGACAAATTGTAATAAATCCAACATTAGAACAAAGAGAAAAAACAGAATTGACATTAACTGTTGCAGGAACAGTAGATAAAATCGCAATGATTGAAGCTGGAGCAAATGAAATTCCAGATGATATTATGTTAGAAGCAATAAAAACAGCACATACTGAAATTAAAAAACTTTGTGAATTTATATCAACAATAAAAGCAGAAATAGGAAAACCAAAATTTGAATATAAATCTTTTGAAGTAGATCATGATTTATTTGATAAAATTGCAGAGAAATATGAGGAAAGAATGTATAATGATGTACAAGAAGTGGATAAAACTGTAAGAGATGAAAATGTAGATAAAATAAAAGAAGAAGTTATGGAATACTTAATAAATGAACTTGGAGAAGAAGCGGTAGAAGAGAGAAAACAGGAAATAGGAGAAATACTTTATAAACTAGAAAAAAAATGTGTAAGAAAAATGATTTTAGAAGAGCACAAACGTCCAGATGGAAGAAAACTAGATGAAATTAGGCCATTATCATGTGAAGTAGGTCTATTACCAAGAGTACATGGTAGTGCAATATTCACTAGAGGACAAACTCAAGTATTATCGATAGCAACATTAGGAATGGTAAGTGAAGAACAAATATTAGATGGATTAGATGAACAAACATCCAAAAGATATATACATCAATATAATTTCCCTGGATATAGTGTTGGTGAAGCAAAGACATCCCGTGGTCCAGGAAGACGTGAAGTAGGACATGGAGCACTTGCTGAAAAAGCATTAGTACCAGTAATACCATCAGTAGAAGAATTCCCTTATACAATAAGAGTTGTATCAGAAGTATTAAGTTCAAATGGATCAACATCACAAGCAAGTATTTGCGGAAGTACATTAGCATTAATGGATGCAGGAGTACCAATAAAAACTCCAGTTGCAGGAATTTCAACAGGACTTGTAACAGATGAAAATGATCCTAATAGATATGTAATGTTAACAGATATTCAAGGATTAGAAGATTTCTTTGGAGATATGGATTTTAAAGTAGGTGGAACACATAAAGGAATAACAGCAATTCAAGTTGATATAAAAATTGATGGACTATCATATGATATAATAGCACAAGCATTTGAAAGAACAAGAAATGCGAGAATGTATATTTTAGATGAAATAATGGCGCCACAAATTGCAAAACCAAGAGAGGAAATTTCTAAGTATGCACCAAAAATAATAAATACAAAAATTAAAGTAGAAAAAATAAAAGATGTCATAGGACCTGGAGGAAAAATGATTAATAAAATAATTTCTGAAACAGGTGTAAAAATGGACATTGAAGAGGATGGAAATGTATTTATATATGCAACAAATCCAGAAGATGGAAATAAAGCTTTAGAAATGGTAAAAGAAATTGTAAAAGAAATTGAAGTAGATGGAATATATGATGGAATAGTTACAAAAATAACAACTTTTGGAGCATTTGTTGATGTAGGAGCAGGAAAAGAAGGATTGCTTCATATATCTAAAATCTCAAAACAGAGAGTATCAAAAATTGAAGATGTATTAAAAGTAGGGGACAAAATAAAAGTTAGAGTATATGAAATAGATGAACAAGGAAGAGTAAACCTAACGCATAAAGAATTTGAAGAAGACAAAGAAGATTAAAAATTTATATTATTTTCAAAATCTGACAAAAAATGAAGAATATTTAAAGAAAAACTTGCCAACAATAAAATAAAAGTAGTATAATATATAAGGATATAAAATAAATTAAAATTAAGTGTGAAAATTAGAGCAATATTAACTGAGCTTTAATTATAGCAAATGAAATAACTATTATAAATAGAAGGAGAGAAGAAATGATATATTTATATGTATTGCAACAAGCATTAGTGTGGATTATTACAATATTTTGGTTATATCAATTATTAATTAGTTTATGTTCTTTAGTAAAACTTAAAGATAAACCTTTACTAGAAGAAAAAGAAAATAGATTTATGGCAATAATTCCTGCTCATAATGAAGAAATGGTTGTAGGAAATTTAATAGAAAGCTTAAAAAATCAAAACTATCCAAAAGATAAATATGATATATATGTAATAGCAGATAATTGTACAGATATGACAAAAAAAATAGCAGAATCTGTTGGTGCAATAGTATATGAAAGAAGATCGCCAATGGAAGAAAGAACAAAAGGTCATGCATTACAATGGTTCTTAAGAAAGAAAATAGCTGAAAATGCACAATATGATGCATTTTGTGTATTTGATGCAGATAATATTGTAGATGAGAACTTCTTAGTAAGTATGAACAAAAAACTTTGTCAAGGGGAAGAAGTTGTTCAAGGATATAGAGATATAAAAAATCCAACAGATAGTTGGGTATCAGCGGGATATGCAATATTTTATTGGATGATGAATAGATTTTACCATTTAGCAAGATACAATTTAGGGCTATCTCCATTAATAAATGGTACAGGATTTATGGTTAAATTTGATGTTGTAAAACCTAACGGTTGGGAAACAGAGACTTTAACAGAAGATATTGAATTTTCTTTACAAAGAATAATTGCAGGAAAAAAATTAGGATGGTCAACAGATGCTATTGTATATGATGAACAACCAGTAGAATTTAAACAAAGTTGGTCGCAGAGGTCTAGATGGACAGTTGGACATATACAATGTATGGGAATTTATACAAAGCAATTAGCAGTAGCAGTGAAAGAAAAGAAAACAGCAATGAACTTTGATGGATTATTGTATATAATTGGAAGTATACCAATGTTTATAATAACATTATTATTACTTTCATTAAACTTTATATTATATATTACAAATAACTTTACAGGAGCAGAATTAATTGAAAATTATGCTAGATACCTTATTCCAACATTTTTATTACCAATAGGAACAGCATTAGTAATAATGGTATTAGATAAAAAACCTATAAAACCAATGATAAAAGGATTGTTATGTTATCCATTATTTTTAGGTTCATGGTTATTAATAAATTTCAAGTGTTTATTTAAAAGAGAAACGAAATGGGAAAAGATTGAACATGTAAGAGACATAAAAATACATGAAGTAATATAATGTATAGGGTAAATGTAGTAAAAATAATATAAATTTAAGCGCTAGATATACCTCCAGTTATGCTGGAGGATATATTTATATATTTATGAATAGTGGAAATAATAAATATAATATTAAAAGTATTATTTAAAGGAGAGAATTTTGTTGAAATGGTGAACTATTATGGATATGATGAAGTTAGCTTAACAGTAATTAAAAGGTTAAACAAGAAAAAAGTATTTGGACTTTTATTAATAATATTATTCATACTATTAATAATATTACTATACGTTTTTAATGTACACAAAAAGATGTTAAAAGTAAAAGAAGAAAACCAATATGCAAATGTAGAAAACAGAGATAGTATAAATGATGAACAAACACCAAATCAAGAGACTATAGTTGAAGAAGAAACTACAAATATTGCTAACACTGCAAATCTTCCTAAATTAACACAAGTAGGGAGAGAAAATATGAATAATATATATGCTACAAACGAAAAAATAGCATATATAACTTTTGATGATGGACCTTCACAAAATGTAACTCCTCAAATTTTAAATATATTAGACCAATATAAAATAAAGGCAACATTTTTTCTATTAGGACGTAATGTAGCTAGATACCCTAATCTAGTTAAACAGGAATATGAAACAGGTCATTATATAGCAAATCATGGATATAGTCATGAATATAATACTATATATACAAGTGCACAAACCGTTTTAGACGAATATACAAAAACAGAACAATTAATAAGAACAGTAATAGGTCAGGAGAAATATTGTTCACATTTATTTAGATTTCCAGGAGGAAGTGGAGGAAAAAAATATAGAGATGTAAAAACAGAAGCCAAACAATTATTATCTGATAATGATATTTTATATATTGATTGGAATTCACTTACAAACGATTCAGTTGGAAAGCCAACGCAAGAAAGTATAATGAATAACTTAATAAGTACAGTAGGAACAAAGAATAGTGTTGTAATATTAATGCATGATGCAGCAACAAAACAACTAACAGCAGATATGTTACCACAAGTATTAAATTATTTAATAGAACAAGGATATACTTTTAAGACTTTTTATGATGTAATAATGTAAAAATAAGAAAAAAATTCCGAGAGAGCAAAAACTTTCTAAAATAAAAATAGGAAAATTTGAAATAATATTTGTATAAAGCTAAGAAAGGAGGCAAATTTTTATGAAAAAGTTAACAAATATTATAGCGATTTTCCTTATTTTATTTTTACTAACATTTACTGCAAATGTTTATGCAGCAACTCTAAACAATTTAAACATTACAACAGATAAAACGACAGTGCATCCAGGAGAAACAGTAACATTAAATATTGAATTTGGGCAAGATTTAGGTGCATATACAGTAAATGTAGATTATGATGAAAACTTATTAGAATATATATCAGCAGAAGGAGGTACTGCAAATAATACAGGCTCTAGGGTTATAGTTGTATACCATTATAACGCAGGTGTAGATCAAGCACCACGTAGCAATATGAGTATTACTTTCAAAGCAAAAGAAGGAATAATAACGACAAACCCAACTGATTTAAGTATTACATTAACAGGGTTAGGAACTCCAGATGCAAATCCAATTGATGACATAACTGTTCCAATTATTAAAAACTTAGTAGTAGAACCAGTATATGTAGATTACAATATTGCCCTTAATTATACAGGAGATATAATACCAAACGAAGAAAAAGAAATGGAAATAGTTATTTCAAGTACTTTGGGTAAAAACTATGAACACACAAGAATATTAGCAGAGGCTACAAGCCCAACAGGTGAAAATGTAAAATTACTTTCAACAGATAGCCAAAATTTGGAGCATGATATTATTCAAAGTGGATGGGGAAGTGCAGATGGTGATGCAATAGGTGGAAAAGATGTAATAAAAAGAATTACTACAAGAGGAGTATTTACTGGTAAAGGAGACTATACAATTACATTAAAACTAATAGATAGAGAAAATGCGGATGCAGTAATTGAAAGTAAAACTTTTACAATTGCAATAAGAGAACAAACAACAGGAGTAGTGCCACCAGTTAATAATGACCAAATACCACCATCAAGTGGTGAACAGCAGCCACCATCAAGTAGTGAACAAGCACCATCAGGTACAGAAAATAATAAACCAACTGAAACACCAACTATATTACCTAAAACTGGTAACACAATATATTTAAGCATATTATCAGCAATAGTAATATTAACAATAGCATATGTTGCATTAAGAAATAAGAAAAATAAGTAGATTAGATGCAGGCTTTGTGCCTGCTCTTTTGTATAAAGGCATTATTTATTATTTGTTCAATATATAATCTTTAGAAAGGAAATAAATTAATATGGAAAAAATAGAATTAAGAAAAATAAAAAATAACATAAAATCCAAATTAAGAATTGCTATTTTAGGAATAATTTTTTGTATTATTATATATTCAGGATATGGTTTTTATAAAGAAAAACAAATCGAATTAGTTGAAGAAGGAAATCCCCAAATTACAGTAGAAAGTATATCAAAGGAAGTTCAAATAAATCCTGTTATTCCAGTAAAGATAGAACAAGAACTAGTTCCACAAACATATTTAGATTATGATGTAATAGCTAAATTAGAAATACCAAAGATAAAATTAGAAACGAATGTTTTGAAAAACTATACAATTGATGGAATGAAAGTTTGCAGTTCGAAGTTTTTTGGACCAGAGCCTAATGAAATAGGAAATTTCTGTATAGCTGGTCATAATACTAAAAGAGAGAATATGTTTAATCATTTAATAGAATTAGAAAAAGGAGATGAGATTTATTTAACAGATAATAATAATGGAAAAATTGGCTATACTATATATAATATATACAGAGTAAAACCTCAAAATGTATCTCCGATAGGACAAGAAACTAATGGTAATAAAATAGTTACATTAATAACATGCACTAATTATTCTAAGAGCAGGCTTATAGTACAAGCCATTGCAAATAATTAAATGAATATAGAAGAGAAAAAAGGTGTAATATGAAATATATAAAAATATTTTTTATAATAATAGCCATTTTATTTTTAAATGTTTTTTTAAATAAAACGTATGGTGCAGATAAAAAAGAAGGAATAGAGAGTTTTCCAGATAGTTATAAACCATACTTACAAGAGCTACAGAAAAATCACCCAAACTGGAGATTTGTGTCTCTATATACTAACTTAGACTGGAATTATGTTATAGATAATGAGAATATTTTTGGAAAAAACTTAGTACCGAAATCATATTCAGATAGATGGAAAAATACGAAACCAGGGCAATATAATGTTGAAGTCGATAGTGGTTGGGTGGATGCCTCTAGGAGGTCTTTAGAATATACAATGGATCCTAGAAACTTTTTAAATGAAATTCGAAATTTTCAATTTGAGGCACTTTCTTATGATGAAAAAACAAATAATATAGAGGGAATTGAAAAGATACTATATGGAACAGAATTCAATAATAGAATTGTAGACTATGTAACAAGTTCAGGTAATATTATAACAATGAATAGTAAATATTCAGACCTGATATTATCAGCAGGAAAAACCTCTGCAGTAAGCACATACCACTTAGCATCGAGAATAAAACAAGAAGTAGGACCTTTTTTATCACACAGTTCTATTAGTGGAAGAGTACAAGGATTTGAAGGGTTATATAACTTTTATAATATAGGAGCAACAAGCTCATCTGAGCCGATGGGAGCTATAAAAAATGGACTAAAATATGCAAGAGATGGAAATGGTGCAAGTGAAACGACCAAAAGTAAATATTTAATTCCATGGAATACAAAAGAAAGAGCCATTACTGGTGGAGGAAAATTTATAGGTTCAAGTTATATTAATGTTGGACAAGACACACTATACTTACAAAAATTTCATGTTTCAAGTAATACAGGAGGTGAATTATTTTGGCATCAGTATATGACAAATGTATTAGCACCATATAGTGAATCTAGTTCTATTTATAATGGTTATAGCAAAACAGGAATATTAGGAAATAGTATGACTTTTATAATACCTGTTTATAATAATATGCCAAATATGTGGACACAAAATCCAAATATTTTGGAAAGTGACTATATCTCAGACAATACAAAGGTATATGCAGATGTAACAGAAACTCTAAATGTACGTTCAGGACCATCAACCTCATATGAGTTATTAACAAAAATAGATAGAAATGTAATAATGACAAGAATTGCAAAAGGAAGACAATCACGGAGAACTATGGGATAGAGTAATACTTCCTAATGGAATGATAGGATATGTATTCCAGAGTTATTTAAGGGAAGTACCAAATAGGCAAATAGAAGCAATTAATGTTTCGTCAGATAAAACTCTGTTAAAAAAGGGAGAAACAATAAAATTGAAAGTAGAAATATTACCAGATGAAGCAAAGGATCATGAAATAGAATATATTTCTAGTAATCCAAAAGTGGCAACAGTAGATAGTATAGGAAATGTAATGGCAATAAAATCTGGGACAACAACAATTACTGTAAAAGCAAAAGAAAATAATGTAAAAGGAGAAATTCAAATCAAAGTAATTACACCTGTAACAGGCATAGAATTAACAAATCAAAATATAGTTATGCAGGTAGGTGATCAGTTTACTATAAAACCTATCATAACTCCAGTAGATGCAGACAATAAAAATGTAATATATTCATCAAAAGATGAGCAAATTGCCAAAATAGATATTAAAGGAAATATAACAGCAATAAAAGAAGGAAATACCAAAATTACTGTTATGGCAGAAGATGGGGCTTTAAAAAAAGAAATAGATATAATAGTAGTAAAAAAGCTAAATCAAGGAGAAGTGAAATTTGATGAAAGTTTGAATATAATGCAAAATGAGATAACAGGATGGGACATTGAGAATTTAAATGTAGAAAATATAATAGAAAAAATAGAAACTTTATACAATATAGAAATATATGACTATAAAGGAAATGAATTAAAAGAAGGTGAAAAGGTAGGAACAGGAAGTAAAATTAGGTTAGTAGATGAAAATAATAATATAAAAATGGAATATTATATAATAATTTATGGAGATGTAAACGGAGATGGAAAAATAAATAGTCTGGACTTATTAGTTTTACAAAGACATATACTAGAAATACAAAGATTAAATGGAACATTTTTAAAAGCACGGAAATATAAACAAAAACGGAAAGAATCCTTCCTCATTAGATTTACTAATAATACAAAGACATATATTAACTTTAAAAACAATAGAACAATAGAAGTTTATTGGGTAATTTAAGAAAAATAGTGGATATAACTTTTAAGTTTATCCACTATATACATTAAAATGGAGGTAAATCATGAAAAAAATAAAAAATATAATAATATTTGTAATAATATTATTAACATTACTAATAACTAAAAAATGCTACGCAGAAACTGAAATCAATATTATATCTGACAAAGGAGAAATACAAAAAGACGAAGAAATAAACATAAAAGTAGAAATTACAGATGCACAAATCGCAGCTTTTACATTAGAGATATATTGGGATTCATCTATATTAGAATATATAAAAGGTCCAGAAAACTCAAATTATTCTAATAATAGAATTATCTATACTTGGGTAAGTAATACAGGAAAAAATCTTCAAGGTATAGAAACAGAGGAATTTCAATTTAAAGTATTAAAAGAGGAAAAAGCTAACATTGCAGTTTTAGGAGAATTCTACAATCAAGAAGGTAAAAAATTAGAAATAGATAATACTAATATAGAATTAGAAGTTAAGAAAAATGAAAATAGTACAGAAGAAACAGCAGAAGTAATAAAATATGCTGGAGAAAGTGACTCAGCAAGTTTAAGTGTATTAAGGCTAAATCATGAAGGGATTAGTCCAGAATTTCAAAAGAATCAAAAAGAGTATTATTTTGTAACAGATACTAAAATAGATAACTTAGAAGTAACAGCTATTCCTGAAAGTGCTAATGCTACAGTCAATATAACAGGAAATCGAAATTTAAAAATTGGAAAAAATTTAATTGAAATAAATGTAATTTCAGAAGATAAGACAAAAGAAGATGTGTATAAAATATATGTAACAAAAACTACAAATATAGAAACTGCAAATGCCAATTTAGAGACATTAGCAGTAAGAGAAAGTATGCTTAACCCAGAGTTTAACTATAATATAACAAATTATAATGTAGAGATACCTTATGAAATGGAGAGAGTAGAAATTTTAGCAATACCACAAAGTCAAAAGGCAAAATTATCAATAGTGGGAAATAATGAAATGAAAGTTGGAAATAATTATATTCAAATAAATGTTATAGCAGAAGATGGGATAACAGATAAAAAATATGAACTGAATGTATATAGGAGAAATGAAAAAGAGCAAGAACAATATGATCAGGAAAAACAATATCAAGCAGAGAGATTATCAGCTATATTAGAGGAGGAGCAAAAAAGTAAAAGCAATATTAAAGCAAATGAAGTTATGTACAATAAAAATTTTAATATTTTTGGGATTATATGTATAGGAATATTATCTATTATTATAATTATAATAATTATATATTTAATAAAAAAACAAAGAAGGAAAATTATGTACTAGGAAAGTTTATTAAGCTATTGTTAAATTTGTACCTATTTATAGAACTTTCCTAGTATATAAAAAAAGTATATAATATGATTTAAAACATTATATACTTTAAAGTATTGGCAGGGGTGGAAGGAATCGAACCCTCATCAAAAGTTTTGGAGACTTCTATCTTAGCCGTTGGACGACACCCCTAATTACTAAATAAGCATAACACATTCTCAAAAAAAATGCAACTAATTATTGAAAATTTATAATAGTTTTTTTGATGTTTTCATATACTTTTTTTTAGAATAATGTTATAATGATAGCGATAACTAGTATTTTTTGTTATAAATAAATGGGTATATGGATATAGTTTATCTTTTGGAGAATATGAAAAAGTTTTAAATCCTAGTTATGCAAAAAACATAATAAAAGATAAACTGCAAAGAAATTTAAAAAAATATTTATAATTTTACTAACTATTATGAATGAACATGAATTACAGTTAGTAATATGGAAATATCTATAAAAAATTTTTTATTTTTTCAAAGTAATATGACACACAGTTGTCAAGTATGGAACATGGATTTAAAAAGAAAATATACTTGTGATTTTGAAGAATATCAAAACAATTCCGAAGATATGCAGAAACAAGAAATTCATATTTATATTGCACTAGTTTAGTAGAAAGGTGAATAAAATTATGGTACATTTAGTATATTGTGATGACAAATCAAAAGAATTAAATAAGATTTTAGATGGTAGTAAGACAATGATTATAAGAGGTGCAGCAGGAAGAAAAATACCACATAGCAGAGTATTCAAAGATGAAATACTTTATTTTATGGAAAAAGGAACAAAAAAGATAACAGCAAAGGCAGTTGTAACAGATGTTCAAAACTATGTAAAATTAAGTGATGAAGAAATAACAAAAACTATTGAAGATAATAATAATCAATTACAGCTAACTGATAAGCAAAAAGAAAGATGGCACAAAAAATGCTTATGTTTAGTTGAATTTACAAATGTAGAAGAAATTACAGCATTAGATTTTGACCATCAAGGAAATATGGACGATTGGTTAATTATTGAAAAAATAGAAGATGTAGTTGTGGGTACAAGTATTCCTTACAATTATGAAAAATCAAAATTTTAGTTAAAGCAATTTCATTAAATTACAAGTTTTAGGAGTGATAGAAAATCGAAACAAAAATTATAAATAAAATAGCAGTAGTTAATAGTAATGAAATTATAATAAAAGATGTTCAATCAGCAATTGATTTTATTATGACTATAAAATATGAAACAAACTGTAATAAAATAGCATTAAATAAAAGTGCAGTATTAGAAGATTTCTTTATATTAAGTAAAGGATTAGCAGGGGAAATTTTACAAAAGTTTATAAATTACCAAACAAAATTTGCCATATATGGAGATTACTCAAAATATACAAGCAAACCATTAAAGGATTTCATATATGAAAGTAATAATGGAAAAGATATATTTTTTGTAGAAAATGAAGATGAAGCAATAGAAATGTTAAGTAAATAACAAATGCGATAGGAGATATACTATGTTTAAAGAAGATTTCAGCCATACTCCTAATGAATATGATAATTTAGGTAAAGAATTAGAAAAATTAAGAAGTGAAGGAAAATTTTATCTGCCAAGAGCTTCCTGTAAAGTTTTAGAAAAAGCATTTTCTATCATTTGTGGATATAGTGTAAGTGAATATATAAGGAATAGAAGATTATCACTTGTAGCTATTGAATTATAGTGAAGTTTGGATTCCAATTAAGAAAAAATAATATAAACTTTTAGGAAGATATTAAGAAATTGGTATCTTCTTTTTTTGAAATATAACAGACAGATGTTATATTTATATGCTATAATATTGGAAGGAGGAAATGATGCAAGTAAATAATAGATTATTTGAAATAGTATATATACTAATGCAAAAGAGAA
>CAOKMR010000031.1 GCA_948469815.1 uncultured Clostridiaceae bacterium
CAAATTTTACAAGCATATATATGGAAAATACTTTTCACATATATTTTCCTCCTTTTATTGCGTGGAAAATTTGTGAAACAAATTTTACAAGCATATATATGGAAAATACTTTTCACATATATTTTCCTCCTTTAATTACATGGAAAATACTTTTCCCATATAGTTTTCTCATTGTATAAATAATATTTAATATAATAGCACATCTTTCCGATAAATTCAATACGTTTGATAATCAAATTAGTTTATCCCATACATTTATTACAGTTCAGATATCCCAAAAATATATTGTAATAAAAACATAACATATTGGATTACAATTAATATATAAATTGGGGGTTGTATGTGTGATTTTATTATATAAAATCACAATGAATAATTAATAATGAATGGTTAATGATGAATAATAAATGTAGGGGCAGGCCCTGTGTGTGCCCGTTGAAATAGGAAGAAATTATAACATTTGTATTTATTATGAATATATTACATTTAATATTTAAATAAATAATACAATTTAAAATTTCTGCATTTGGGCGGACACATGGCCCGCCCCTACAACGTATAATTATAATTCTCTGAAATTTTTATCCTCCCTACAAGCACAAATTTATATTGAATTATTAACATCTTATCTGTATCATGCATTTTCCTGGAAGTTGAAAAAAGAAACTAATATAAACAAAAATCGCACAGATATAATCTGTGCGATTTTTGTTTATATTAGTTTTCTTGTGGGTAAACACTTACTTTCTTTTTGTCTCTACCCATTCTTTCAAATTTAACAACTCCATTTACTAATGCATATAAAGTATCATCACTACCAATTCCAACATTAGTTCCTGGATGTATTTTTGTTCCTCTTTGTCTCATTAATATATTTCCGGCAAGAACAAATTGTCCATCTGCTCTTTTTACACCCAAACGCTTAGACTCACTGTCTCTACCATTATGGGTACTTCCTTGCCCTTTTTTATGTGCCATGCTAGTCTCTCCTTTCTATATTTAAATGGTTCTTAAATTTAAGCTTCTGCTTTTACTTCTGATTTAGCTTCTGTTTTTGCTGTAGCTTTTTTCTCTGCTCCAGTCTTTACAGATGTTATCTCAACTTTTGTATATGGTTGTCTATGTCCTTGTGTTCTTCTGTAATTCTTTTTTGCTTTGTATTTGTAAACAAGGATTTTTTTAGCTTTTCCATGAGAAACTACTTTTCCTTCTACTTTAGCACCTTTAACATAAGGATTTCCTATTTCTACTTTTCCATTATTTTCAGATACTAAGATAACATTATCAAATTTTACTTTTTTGCCTTCTTCTGCATCTAATTTTTCGAAAAATACAACGTCTCCTTCTGCTACTTTGTATTGCTTTCCACATGCTTCGATTATTGCGTACATTATTCCAGGCACCTCCCTTTTTTTGTATACTCGCTAACCTTTAAATTTATGTAGGTATCTGAATCTAATCAGACTTTATGTACCTTATTTATGCGGTTACAGATAATTATTATAACATAATGTATTTTTATTGTCAATTACAAACGCTAATTTTTCAGGGAAATTTTTATTCAATTTGTATTCCTTTTATATCTTTTATTGCTACATCTGCTAACATTTCATATTTCTTTTTTTTATCACATTTCTTTGAGTAATTTTCTTCTAGTGGTTTTATTATTCCGAAGTTTGCATTCATTGGTTGAAATTTCTTATTTGATGTTGCTATATATTTTGATAATGCGCCTATCATCGTCGTTTCTGGGAATATGATGTTTTCTTCGTTTTTTAGTCTGTTTACTATATTTAATCCTACTACCATTCCTGAGGCTATTGATTCTACATAACCTTCTACTCCTGTTATTTGACCTGCAAAATATATGTTTCTGTTTGTTTTTAAATTATATGTTTCATCTAATAATTCTGGAGAGTTTATAAATGTGTTTCTATGCATTACTCCATATTTTACAAATTCCGCATTTCTCAGCCCTGGTATCATGCTAAATACCCTTTTTTGTTCTTGAAATTTTAAATTTGTTTGAAATCCTACTATATTATATATGTTTCCTGCTTCATTATCCTGTCTTAATTGGACTATAGCATATGGTCTTTCACCTGTTCTTGGGTCTATAAATCCTACTGGTTTTAATGGACCAAACCTTAGTGTGTCTATTCCTCTTTTGGCCATTACTTCTACTGGCATACACCCTTCAAAAATTTCCCTTTTTTCAAATTCATGTAATTCTACGATTTCTGCATTTACTAATTCTTCCCAGAAAATTTCATATTCTTCTTTATTCATTGGTAAGTTTATATAACATGCGTCTCCTTTTTCATATCTATCTCCTAAAAAACCTATGTTCATGTCTATTGATGATTTTTCTACTATTGGCGCTGCTGCATCATAGAAATGCAGTCCTTTCTTTCCTGTGATTTTTATTATATCTTGTGATAGTTCTTCTGTTGTCAGAGGTCCTGTTGCAATAACTACTATCTCAGAATTGACTGGTATTTCTTTTATTTCTTCATTAACTATTTCTATATTTGGTATTTTTTTAATTTCATTTGTTACTAATTCTGAGAATTTTTCTCTATCTACTGCTAACGCTTGCCCTGCTGGTACACTTGTCCTGTCAGCACATCTAATTAATAAAGAATCTAATATTCTTAGTTCTTCTTTTAGTAGTCCACATGCGTTTGTATGTAAATTAGATTTAAAGGAATTACTACATACAATTTCTGCAAGATTTGAGTTACTATGCGCTGGTGAATACTTGTGTGGCTTCATTTCATATAATTTTACTTCTATTCCTTTTTTTGCTATTTGATATGCTACTTC
Organism: uncultured Clostridiaceae bacterium; assembly: GCA_948469815.1. Lineage (GTDB taxonomy): Bacteria > Bacillota > Clostridia > TANB77 > CAG-508 > CAKPSH01. The sequence goes on from CAOKMR010000031.1 coordinate 2,827, forward strand.
ACATCCTGCTAATCCTCCACCTATAATTGTTACCATTTTTATTCTCCTTTATTAAAATTGACAGACTCAATGTCTGCCAATAAATCTTAATATTTTATTTATTCAACAGTTTGCTCTTCTTTATTTTCATTATCTGCTTGAGTTTCACTTTGCGTTGGCTCCTGTTCTGGTAATTGTTCGTTATGTTCTTGTTCTTCTTTCTTTTCTTTTTCTTTTCTTTGTTCTTCTAGTTCTGATAATTTGTAATATATTTGTTCATTTTCTTGTATCCCTTTTGCATATATTACATCTTCTTCTTCATAATTTACTAAGTAACCATCTTCTGATTTTAAGTCTCCTAATCCTATTGTTTCTAAATCTTGTTGACTCAGCCTATACCATTTGTCACTTTGAGATACAATTTCGTTTATTTTTTCGTTTTCATTATATTCTTTTATACTTTCACCTAATAATTTTTCGTTTTTATCTATGATGTTTTTATCATGTATTATTTTACATTTTGCTTTTATATATAATAGGTCTGTTCCTATGTCTTTTACACTGGTGTCTTGCCATAATTTTTTTACTATAAATACTATTCCTGATATAATTACTGCTAATATAATTATTGTAAATATTAACTTTATAGCAGTTATTCCATATTCTTCATTGGTCATCTTTAATTTCCTTCCTTTCTTGTACTAGATGTTAAATATTAGAAATTATTTTATATAAATTTTCTAATTTCTTTTGAACAATAAAATCATTATGATTATATCTTAATATGTGATAAAATTTCAAGTGATATTTCAATAATTACATTTTTTTCACATTTTCTTCACATTAATATTGTATTATGTGTGTATAATATTTATAATATAAGTACAAATTCTTATTTAAAAATGGAGGTTTTTTTAATGGAAAATGATGATAATAGTTTTGAGTTTAATTCGGAGAGTAATCCAGATGTTAAAATTTACGCTTCAACTACAACTTCTAAAAAGAAATCTAATTTTTCTTTTTCTAAGAATATTTTGGTTCCTTTTTTGTCTGGAGTTGTTGGAGCTTCTATAATATTAGGGGCTTGTTTTAGCGTTCCTAGCATTAGAAGTAATTTATTTGGTAATTCTTATAATAGTGTACCAAATTTTAATGTTTCTTCTGGTGGTACTAATACCGCTATTTCTCTTGCAAATTATTCTGGTACTGCTATTGATGTTGCTTCAAAGGTTCAACCTTCTATTGTTGGAATTCAAATTGAATATTCTGTAACTAGTCTGATGTTTGGTGGATATTCAAGTAGTGCTACGGCTTCTGGCTCAGGAATTATAATTAGTGAGGATGGATATATTCTTACAAATAATCATGTTGTAAGTTCTTCTTCTAATCATGTTGTAAGTTCTTCTTCTAATTCTTCTTATTATACAATGAGTGAGGCTCAAAAAATAACTGTTAAGTTATATAATAGTAATGAAACTTATGAGGCTAAAATCGTTGGTTCAGATTCACAAACAGATTTAGCTATAATAAAAATTGATGCTACAGGTCTTACAGCTGCTGAACTTGGAGATTCTAATAGTGTAAAAGTCGGAGAATTTGCAATGGCTATTGGTAATCCCCTTGGCTTAGATTCAAGTGTTACTTGTGGTATTGTTAGTGCTATAAATCGTGAGGTTACTGATGAGGATGGAAATAAATATATTGCTATCCAAACTGATGCTGCTATAAATTCTGGAAATAGTGGTGGTGCTCTAGTTAATAGTGAGGGAAAAGTTATCGGAATTAATACTTTAAAACTTTCTGGAAATGGTGTTGAGGGCATTGGTTTTGCAATTCCTATAAGTTCTACATTAGAAATTACTCAACAACTTATACAATATAATAAAGTTATTAGACCTCAAATTGGAATTTCTGGTAGAGATGTTACTGAAAGCCTTTCTAAAAAGTACAATTACCCTATAGGTATATATATTGTTAAAATTGATGAATTTAGTTCTGCTGAAATCGCAGGTTTAAAAATTGGAGATGTTATAACTGCTGCAGATGGAACTCCTGTGCCTACAATGGATAAGTTAAATGAAATTAAAAATACTCATAATGTTGGCGATGAAATGATTTTAACTATATTTAGAAATGGTGAGACTCGTGATATTACATTAAAATTAAAGGAAGCAAATTAATGGAAAAACTGGAAAATGGAATGGTTTCTTTTTCTATATGGGCAGACACAGGATCTGCCCATACAAAGTGTAAATTGTGTTAAATTATATTTAACACAATTTACACTTTTTGTTCACTAAATGTTCAAATTTAACATATATACTGTAAGTACACTAGTAGAAGTGTAATCCCCTTTTATTTTTTAATCCCATAAGATTAGTCTTATGGGATTTGTTTATCTTATACAGATTTTCTCCTTACAGTCGAAAACTTTGGTAGGGCGAGAACAAATAAGAAAAATCAAAGATTTTTCTTATTTGTTCTTTATTTAATTGGTATAATGTCTAATTCTGAGGTGTAACTATTATTTCCATATGCATAAATTATATATAATGCACCATTTGGTCCATAAAAGAAATTGCTTACTTTTTCTATTTTGTACATTTCATCTGATAAGTTTCTTTCATATACTTTGTACCCTAAATCAATTAAACTCTGAGCTTGTTTAGCATTCTCACTAACTACTCTATTTATTTCTCCTTGAATTGTTGATTTATTTAATTTTTTTATTGATAACATTTCGTCTATATCTATTAGTTCATTTGTAGTTATATTATATGTGTATGTTTTTATTATTACCCTTTGCGCTTTCATTCCTTCCTTTAGTGTAGATTTTATTGCTAATGATAAGATATTTTCATTTATATATGCTGTATATTCTACTGTATATATTACCTCTTCTTCTTGTTCACTTTCTTTTATATTATTGACTTTCTCTAAAAATATTGATTCTATTTCTTTGTCTATTGTAATGGCTGTTTGATTATTAATATTTATTAATGGTAATTTTATATCAATATCATATTTTCCATCTACTTTTTCTTTTTGTTCATTTATTGTATATACTACTTTTTTATCATCATAAAATTTCTGTAAAGCTTTTATTGGATATCCCTGTTCGTTTAATTCATTGTTAAATATTGATTTAAAATCAATAATCTCTTTTTCTTCTTTTATTTCTGGAGTCGGAGTTTCTAATTGACTTACTTGATATACTATTGCTAATATAATTGAAATAATACATATTATTCCTATTATTATAAACATTATTTTTCTTTTACTATTTTCTTTCACATCATTAACTGGCATATTGTTTAACATATAAATACATTCCTTTCTAACCATTTATATCATATGTTCTTTTAATACAAATTTATTATATCATTTTTTATCCTACTTGTCTATCTCTGTCTTGACTTTTCGGTTCTTTTAGTGTATTATAAACTTTATCTAATAATTTTTTATTGGAGAACAAATAACAACTATGTACTTTGTTCTAGGAAAGGAGATTACAATTTATGCTATGTTCAATTTGTAATAAAAAGAAGGCAGTTATCTTTACAGAAGACCCTAATAGCCCAGACCCTCATAAATTAATAGGTTATTGTGCAGATTGCGCTAAAGAAAAAGGAGTTACTAATTCAGATAACACTTCAAATAATATAAATGATATGACATCTCAAATCGAGGCAATGTTAGAGGGCATTTCTTCTCAGTTAGGTGAGTTAGAAATGGATTTAGATTTAGATGAAGAAGATTTAGAAGAAATGCAAGAAGGTCATATGGGTGGTGCTATCCCAATTGGCGCAATTTTTGGAAACTTCTTTACTAAATCTTCTAATAATGATAATTCATCTGATGGCATATCTTCTGATGGTAAAAAACGTTTAAAAGTAGAAAAAAAACAAAATAATAAAAAACGTAGAACTTTAGATATTTATGGAACAAACTTAACAGATAAAGCTAAAAACAATCAATTAGATACTGTTATTGGTAGAGATAGAGAGTTACAAAGAGTTATACAAATATTAAATAGACGTTCTAAAAATAATCCATGTTTAATTGGTGAACCTGGTGTTGGTAAAACTGCAATTGCTCAAGGGCTTGCTATTAAAATTGCAGAAAAAAATGTTCCAACAAAGCTTTTAAATAAAGAGGTATATCTTCTAGATATGACTTCTGTTGTTGCTGGTACTCAGTTTAGAGGTCAATTTGAGGCAAGAATGAAAAATATTATTGAAGAGTGTAGAACTTTAGGTAATATAATTTTAGTTATAGATGAAATTCATAATATCATAGGTGCTGGAGATAGTGAAGGTTCTATGAATGCAGCAAATATTTTAAAACCTTCCCTTGCAAATGGTGAAATTCAATTAATCGGTACTACTACTTTAAGAGAATATAGAAAACATATTGAAAAAGATACTGCACTTGAAAGACGCTTTCAAACTGTACTTATTGATGAACCTAATGTGGATTCTACTGTGGAAATTTTAAATGGTATTAAAAAATATTATGAGGATTTCCATAAGGTTAGAATTTCTGATGATGTAATTCGCCAAACTGTATGGCTTTCTGAGAAATATGTTCATGATAGATTTTTACCTGATAAAGCTATAGATATTTTAGATGAAGCTTGTTCTCGTATTAATTTGAATAACAAGGAATTATATACTCTTGAAACATTAAAAAATGAATTAAAATTAGTTCAAGAAGAAAAGAATGAGGCTGCTCAAGCTGATTCTACTGAAGATTACCAAAAGGCTGCTGATTTAAAGACTAAGGAATGCCAACTAATTGATAAGATTAATAAATTAGAGAAAGTTCTTAAACCTAAGGATTTAACACTACAGGATATTGCAGTTGTAATAGAGAATTGGACTAAAATTCCTCTTACAAAAATTACTGAAGAAGAAACTTTCAAATTATTACATTTAGAGGAAAGATTGCATCAAAAAATTGTTGGTCAAGAAGAGGCTGTTCAAGCTGTAAGTCGTGCTATTCGTAGAAATAGAGCAGGTTTAAAATCAACAAAAAGGCCACCTTCTTTTATGTTCGTAGGACCTACTGGTGTTGGTAAAACAGCACTTGCTAAATCTCTTGCTTTCGAAATGTTTGGTGATGAGGATGCAATTATTAGAATAGATATGTCTGAATATATGGAAAGTAATTCTACTGCAAAACTAATTGGTGCACCTCCTGGATATGTTGGATATGATGACGCAGGTCAATTGACTGAAAAGGTTAAGAGAAAACCTTATTCTATAATTTTATTTGATGAGATTGAAAAGGCTCATAATGATGTGTTTAATTTATTGTTACAGGTATTAGATGATGGAAAACTTACTGATGCTCAAGGAAATACTGTAAGCTTTGAAAATACAATTATTATTATGACTTCTAATGTTGGTTCGAATTTGAATACTAATGCTATTGGATTTAATAATGAAAATCAAGCAAATAAAAATAAAATTCTTGATATAGTTAAATCTTCATTTAGAGCAGAGTTTATTAACAGAATAGATGAAATTATTGTATTTAATAGTTTGAATAAAGAACAATTATTAGAAATTATTGATTTAATGTTAAAAGATACTATTAATGCATTGTCTCAAAAAAATATGATTTTGGATATAGATTCTTCTGCAAAAGAATTCATACTTGAAAAAGGTACAGATTTAAAGTATGGAGCAAGACCTCTAAGACGTGCTATTCAAAGATATTTAGAAGATGAGATTGCTGAAAGAATTTTAATGTCAGAATTCAAAAACGGTCAAACTATTCACGTTACTTTAGCTAATGACAAATTGGAATTTGGATGTTAATATAATTTTTTGAAGAGGTGGCTTTGCCACCTTGACTTTTTTTGCATTTTTTGGGATAATATAGTCGGTTTTTTTAATAAAACAAATATTTTTATGATAATTTTATTTATCAAAAGGAGGTCCTTATGTCTAATGTAGACGTCGTTTTAGGCGCTTTTTATGGAGACGAAGGAAAAGGAAAAATTATAGATTATTTATCAACAAATGCAGATGTTTCAATACGTTGTACAGGCGGAAACAATGCTGGTCATACTATTGAGGTTGATGGTGTTAAATATGCTTTTCATTTAATCCCATCTGGTATTTTAAATGAAAATACTTTAGCTGTTATTGGTAATGGTGTTGTTATTGACCCTAAGGTTTTGATTGAAGAAATTGATAATTTGAAAGCTCACGGCTTTTCTGTATCAAATTTAAGGATTAGTGATAAAGCACATATTATTATGCCTTATCATATTACTATGGATAAACTTTTAGAAGAAAATAGAGGAACAGATAAAATTGGCACTACTGCTCGAGGAATTGGTCCTTCATATTGCGATAAGTTCGAACGTTCAGGAATAAGAGTTCAAGATTTTATAAGTCCTGAAAGATTTAAAAATTGTGTTATAAGAAATGTTGAGAATAAAAATAAAATTTTTGCATTATATGGAAAAGAACAATTAGATGCAGACAAGATTATTGAAGAATATTCTAAATATGCTGAAATTCTTAAACCTTATGTTGTTGATACTGTTGTATTACTACATAATTGTATAAAGGATAATAAAAAATTGCTTTGCGAAGGTGCCCAAGCTACTCTTTTAGATATTGATTTTGGTTCTTATCCTTTTGTTACTTCATCAAACCCATCAATGGGTGGAATTTGCTCTGGTTCAGGAATTAGCCCTAAAAATATTGGGGAGATTTATGGTGTTATTAAGGCATATTCTTCAAGGGTTGGTGCAGGTCCATTTTTAACAGAACAGTTAAATGAAATTGGTGATAGAATTCGTGAACTTGGACATGAATATGGAACTACTACAAAAAGACCTAGACGTTGTGGTTGGTTAGATTTAGTTGCTATTAAGTATTCAGTTATGGTAAACGGTATAACTGGCATAGCAATTAACCATATGGATACAATTGGTAAGTTCGATAAAATTAAATTGTGTGTTGCTTATAATCATAAGGGAAAAGTCACTACTGATTTTTCTACAAACCCTGATTACCTAAATAATTGTGAGGCTGTTTATGAAGAGTTTGATGGAAATTTCGGTGATTTGTCTAATTGTAAGTCTAGAGATGATTTACCTATTAATGCTAAGAATTATCTGAAAAGAATTGAAGAGGTTTTGGAGGTTCCTGTTAGGTTTATAGGGACTGGGGCAGGACGTGAAAATTTGATTGTATGTTAGAGCACAAAATAATCGTCCTCTGGCGTTGTTGCTACTCAGGTGATTTCCATTCAACGTACCATCGTACGCCTCATGGAATATCACCTTCGTGCGCCTAGCCATAGAACAATTCTTTTGTGCTCATTAAGGAGCTGTGGTTTATGAATAAGACTAAGAGAAAGATTTTTGAGACTTCTATGAATTTATTTGCTAAGAAAGGGTATGAGGCTACCAGTATTGAAGAGATAACCTCTGTTGTTGGTGTTGCTAAAGGCACTCTTTATTATCACTTTTCTAGTAAAGATGAGATTTTTAATTTTTTGGTTGAAGAGGGTATGAATCTTTTGAAAAATAGTATTTTGATTAAAACCTCTAAGGTGGATAATGTTGTTGATAAATTAAAGTCCATAATATTAATTCAAATTAAAGTTCTAATTAAATATGAGGATTTCATCACTATTCTACTTAGTCAAATTTGGGGACATGAACCTAGAAACATCGCTTGTAAGAATTATGTTTTTGATTATATAAATATTATTGAAGGCATTATTCAAGATGGAATAAATAATGGTGAACTTGATACTGTTGACCCAGAGGTACTTGCTTCTAGTATTTTTGGTTTTACTTGCTCAAGCTTACTATATAAAATAAAAACACAAGAAGAACTCGATATTCACTCTCTTTATCATGAATATGTTAATGTTCTTTTGGGGAAATATTTTAGATAAAGTTTTTTATAAATGTATTACGATGTATAGGGCATGGCCCTATTTCTTTTATTTTTGCAATGTGTGCTGATGTTCCATATCCTTTATGTTTCTCAAATCCATATTCTGGATATATATTATCATATCTTCTCATTATTCTATCCCTAGTTACTTTTGCAAGTATCGATGCTGCTGATATGCTATAACATTTTGCATCACCTTTTACTATTGACATATATGGGATTTGTAATGTGTCTATTCCTTTTAGTGCATCTACTATTATTAAGTCTGGTCTTACTTTTAGTTCTTTCAAGGAGTCTGTTAATCCCTTTTTGGTTGCATTTAATATATTTATTTCGTCTATTATATTTTCATCTACAATTCCTATTCCATATGAGATTGCTTCTTTTATAATTATTTCATATAGTTCTTCTCTTCTTTTTTCTGATACTTTTTTTGAGTCATTTACCCATTCTATCATTGAGTCTTTTGGCATTATGACACTTGCAACTACTACAGGTCCTGCTAGTGGTCCACGTCCAGCTTCGTCTATTCCACATATATATTTTATATTTGAATCGTTTTTATATATATCATTTTCTATTTTTTTTAACTCTGTTAATCTTTCTACCTCTTTTTCTTTCATTTTTAATTGATTTCCTCCATAATTTTCATTATAATTATACCATTTATATTTAGGTATACTAGTAAATTTCACTTTTTGTTATTTTACCATAAATTTTAAAATTAGTACAATATTTTTTATTGAAATTGGAGTACACCATATCTAATTTCTAACATCTATCTTCTAGAACGACAAACACAAATTCATAGTAATTTATTAGCACCTAGACTGTAACTAAAATCGACACAGAAGAATTCTGTGCCAATTTTTATATATTTAATTCTTCTAAAATACCTTTAAAATCTTCTAAAGGTATGCTTTCATAGTATAGTGTTTCAGGAGCAATATCCTCACCAGTTTTCCATTCGATATTAATTCCAGATATTCTAACATTTCTAAATTTCTTTTTATCTCTTAACTTTTCATAAAATTTGAATTGCAAATTCTTATTCATGTCAAAAATTCTTTGCTCCCCATTTTCAAATTTAATATATAATAAATAATTTTCAAACGCTTTTACTTTAATAGGATTTGGTTCTATATTATTCATTCTAAACTCCCCCATTTTAAATTATTTTAGTGGATCTATTTTAAAGAATTGTTTATCCTCATTTAAAACATTCCACAATGCCTTTAGTTCTTCCTGATGAATTAAAATCCATGCTTCTACCATTTTTTTCTGTTTAATAGGTAAATCTCCGCTAAGCATATTTGAGTCAAAATCAAATACTGATTTATGTCCTGCATATTCTACATGTATATGTGGTAAATTGTGCTGTAAATTATCATTAAAAAACATCTTTACAATGATACCATAAAATTGTGAAATTATTGGCAAATTAACTCCTCCTTATAGGAATTAATATCACTACTCCTAAATGAATTAAATATTTATATTATAATATAACAAATTACAAAAAGTTGCAATATAATGATTTGTGAATTTTTTGTACATTACTTGATTTTTAATGTTTGTTATTATAAAATATTTGATATAAATTGTAGAAAGATTGAGGATTATATATATAATGGGTAAAAAAAATAAACAAAAGAATTCTAATATTTATAGACCTGTACCAACAAGGAAAATAGCTTTTTTTTCTCTGTTTGCATGTATCCTACTTGTATTTTTATTAGCAAGAATTGCTTGGCTTCAGTTTATTGATGGTAATAGGCTTAAAGAGTTAGCTTCTCGTCAACAAACATTAAATGACATAATAAGCCCTAAAAGAGGTTCTATATATGATGCTAATGGAAAAGCTCTTGCGATCAGTGCAGCTGTTGATACTGTGAGTATTAATCCCTCTAAAATTAAAAGTGAAAATAAGGAGACAGTTGCTAGAGCTTTATCTGATATTTTTCAATTAGATTATGATACTACTCTTTCACAAGTTAACAGCACATCCTCTGTTGTGACTATTGCAAAAAAGGTTGAACAAGATAAGGTTTCTTTGCTAAAAACTTGGATGACTGATAATAAAAAAATTAGTTCTGGCATAAATATAGATGAAGATACAAAAAGATATTATCCATATGATACACTTGCTGCTCATATAATAGGTTTTACTGGAACAGATAGTCAGGGATTATATGGTATAGAGGCTAAGTGGAATTCTACCCTTACTGGTCTTGCCGGTAAAATAGTAACTACTGGTGATGTACATAATAGTGAAATTTCTAGTGATGCTAGTCAATATATTGAGGTTGAAAATGGTAGCGATTTATATCTTACTATAGATGTTAATATACAAAGTATTATGGAAAAATATTTGGCAGAAGGTGTTTCTCAGGCTAAAGCTTCAGGTGGAAGTGCTATAGCTATGAATCCTAATACTGGAGATATATTAGGAATGGCTACTTATCCTTCATATAATTTGAATGACCCTTTTACTATTACTGATATTGATACTTCTACAATGTCTCCCACAGACAAAACAAATACATTATATCAAAGATGGATAGATAAGAATGTTTCTATGCCTTATGAACCTGGTTCTACTTTTAAGACTATAATGACTGCAATTGCTCTTGAAGAGAATATAACTAAAGAAGATATACCTAACGATTTTGTATGTACAGGTTCAATACAAGTTGCTGATAGGAAAATTAGATGTGCTTCTCATGAGGTTCATGGTTCACAAACATTAAAGCAAGCTGTTGGTCATTCTTGTAACTCAGCGTTTATACAATTAGGTCAAAGAATAGGTACTAATACTCTTTATAAATATTTTAAAGCCTTTGGATTGTTTGATAAATCTGGTATTGATACAACAGGTGAGGCTTCTAGTATATTCTTTAATCAATCTGCTGTTGGTCCTGTTGAACTTGCAACATTATCTTTTGGTCAAAGGTTTAAAATTACACCTTTACAATTAGTTACTGCCATATCTTCTATAGCAAATGGTGGAAAATTAATGCAACCTAAAATTGTTAAACAGGTGGTATCTACAAATTCAGATTCTAAAAATGTAACTACTATTGATTCTGTCCCTGTACGTACTGTTATTTCTGAAGAAACTGCCGCAAAGGTTAGAAATATTATGGAATATGTTGTTACTGATGGTGGTGGAAAAAAAGGAGCAGTTCAAGGATATACAATAGGTGGAAAAACTGGTACAGCTGAAGGTACTTCTTTATCAGGTAGTAAATATAATATTTCTTCTGTTTCTTTTGTAGCTATTGCACCTTCAAATGAGGCAGAAATAGTATTACTTACTGTTTTATATGACCCACAAACCTCAAGTTCTTATGGTAGTACTTTGGTTGCCCCAATAGTATCAAAGATGTTATCAGAGATACTTCCATATATGGGGATTGTTGCAGGTGAAGCTGGTGTGGCTTCTTCTACAGACTTAGTTTCTGTTCCTCCTGTAACTAACAAGACTATAACAGAAGCTATGAAAGTATTAAATAACTCTGGTTTAAAGGTTAGTTGTTCTAGTACTGAAGACCCAAATTCCACACTAGTTACAGAACAGGTTCCGCCAGCTGGAACATCTTTATATAAAAATTCAACTGTTGCTTTATATACTAAACAAAATTCAGTTAGGACATCTGTAACTGTTCCTGATTTAACTGGTTTTACTTTAGCTCAAGCTAGAGGCTTACTTTCAAACTTAAATCTAAATTTAAAGTTTGTTGGTAGTGGAACTGTTTCTTCTCAGGATGTACCTAAGGATTCTTCTGTTGAAGAGGGTACTGTTATTACTGTAACTTTAAAATAATGTTTTTAATAATTTATAAATTTGAAAAGTTTTACCCTAATCTGAGGGGCGACTATTAATCACCCGCCCCTCAGGAAATATGTTTAATTTTTTATAATATGGAGGTTTTTTGATGTTAGAAAGTGTTTTTGTTAAATATTTAGTTACTATTATTATAAGTATGGTTCCAATTATTGAATTGCGTGGTGCAATTCCTGTCGCAGTTTTTACTTTTCATTTAACTTATATTGAAGCTTTTATTTTAGCTGTAATTGGTAATTGCATTCCAATATTCTTTATTGTAAAATATATTAAACCATTATTTAATTTTTTTGGTAAGTTCAAACCGTTTAAAAAAATAATAGATTTTGCTACAGAAAAGGCTAATAAAAAAATTGCTGAAAATCCAAAACTTCAAACAGCAACTTTCTTCGCTTTATTTCTATTTGTAGCAATTCCTTTACCTGTAACAGGTGCATGGACTGGTTCACTTATAGCAAATTTCTTGGATTTACCTCCTAAAAAGGCTTTTTTACCTCTAGCTTTAGGTGTTGTTACAGCAGGAATTATTATTCTTTCTTTAACTGCTATTGCTAATGGTGGAATTAATTATCTATTTCAACATATGTAGAAATTGGAGATTGTATGTGTGATTTTATTATATAAAATCACAATGAATAATTAATAATGAATGGTGAATGATGAATAATAAATGTTTGAAATTCTGTTATTTCAACGGACGCCCAAAGGGCGCCCCTACATTAATTCATATAAAAATTTATCATCCCCACAAACACAAATTTATATATTGGAACTATGTTTTAAACCAATCCATTATACCATTATATATACCCCATGCTATTTTTTCTTGATATTCCTCAGTTTGTAAATCTCTCAATTCTTCATGATTTGATAAAAATCCACATTCTACAATAGTCATAGGAATTTCTACATTATCTACTATATAAATATTTTCAATTGTTTTTGCCAGCCTATGATTTTCCTTTTGTATTGCTTCATTTAGATTATTTTGTATACTTTCAGCTAGTTGTTTGCTTTGTTCATCATTATTTTTATAGAATGTTTGCCAACCATAGTATTGCTCTTGTGGGATTTTATTTAGGTGTATAGACACAAAAACATCTGCAGATGATGAGTTTCCTATTTTTACTCTATTTTTTAAGTCTGATATCTTTTTTTGTCTCATACTTCCATCTGAATTTGCATCATATATAGCTTCATCTGTTGATCTTGTTAATATTACCGTTGCCCCGCTTTGTTCTAATAAATTTTGCAGTTTTAGTGCAATTGCTAAATTTATATTTGCTTCTGATATCCCCTCTTCTGATACTGCACCTCCGATCTTCTCCTCCGATGTCCAGCATCTATTACAATTACTTTATTACTTACTGGTAGTGCTACTACTTGTTGTTCTTTATTATTGCTTTTGATTAATGAATATGATATGAAACAAATACTGAATAGAATTAAACAATTAAATATAGTCTTTTTTCTAATAACAATCATAAGATAAATTTTTCCTCTCTATTTTTTCTTATATTATTTATATTAGAAAATTTTATTAATTATGCATACACAAAATCCTAATTTTGTTTTCTTCTATTTATAGCATATGCACTTCCTTGTATTACTTTTGCTAAATGTTTTACTTGTGCACCTACTTCTCCTATTTCTAGTACATTATTAAATCTGTTTTTGTCAACTTCTACAATTCCTATGGATATTGATACTAATGGAATTTCTTCTATTACACCTTTTCTATTAGGTACTTTTATATATCCTCTTTTTTTGTCTTCTGCTGTATAATATTCTTGTATTTCTTTATCAAATTCTAATATTATACTCTGACATATTTCTTCATATTCTATTTCATTAATTATTGCTACAAAGTCGTCTCCACCAATATGCCCTACAAAATTATGTATCGTTTCTTCATTGTTAATATTGTTTAATATTGTTTTTGCAGTTTGTCTTATTATTTCATCTCCTGCTAAAAATCCATATGTATCATTATATGCTTTAAAATTATCTAAATCAAAATATAAAACTGAAAATTCCTCTTTTTTTAACATTCTCTTTTTCATTTCTGCTTGTATCTGAACATTTCCTGGTAGTCCTGTTAATGGACTTATTCTTCTATTTGTGTCCATTAGTCTTAATAGATTTTTTATAGTATAGTATAAATATTCACTGTCTATTGGCTTTCTTATTATAAATTCTACCTGTGTCTTTAATATATTTAGCCTATGTCTTTTATTTTCACTTGCTGTTGTTACTATAATAGGTGTTATGCTATTGTCTTCATTTCCTCTTATCTTTTGACATACATCAATTACTTTTCTTTCTATTGAGTCTTCATTTATTATTATTAATGATGGAATATTATTTAGAGCTTCATCTATTTGCTCTGTTCTGACTGATTTAAAAATATAATCTTTTTCTTTGGCAAATAACTTTTTTAAATTAAATATTATATCATTTTCATCGTCAATAATATAAATTTCTCGCTTCATCTATTTCTCCTACTTTCTTCTGTATTTCGATATTTGTTTAAATGTTTCTGATTTCATTGTTGGGAATGCCTTTCTTATTCTATCTGTTTGTTTGACTAGTCTTTCTTTTAATTTCATTTCCTTTTCTTTTAAATCATTTATCATTAATTGGATAGATTCTTTTGTATTTTTTGTTGATTTTAATTCTTGCAGTTTAACTTTTATTTCTTTTCTTATTTCTTTAATTGCTTCTAATTTCTTTGATATACTACTTAATTTTATTATACTTATAATTGCATCTATTAACATACCAATTACTAATATTATTGTAATTATTATTAATAACGTATCATTTACTTTTATAATTTGAGCTTGTACAAATGGATGAACAATATATGTAAATATTACTCCTAATACTCCCCAAAATATTGAGTTTAATAGACATACTCTTCCATTTATATTAAACTTATAGTTTGAGTAATCCCAGTAGGTTTCATGAAATATTTTTTCAATTCCCCAAGAAACTAAATACTCCCATATAGATAATATTACAAATCCAGCTAAAAATACTGTAATTACATTATTACATATACTTAGGAATAGGTACATTATTAATGCACCTATTCCATATATTGGGCAGAAGGTTCCATATAAAAATCCACTGTTTACTAATTTCTTTGTACAAATTGTTTTATACACACTTTCTAATACCCATCCTACAAAAGAGTATATCAAGAAAAAATCTATTATATATATTATTTTCATAAAAATTTCCATATTATTTTGCACACCAACCTGAAAATGTTTCTTCTACTCCTTCTATATTTCTTATAGTTACTTCCAAGTAGTTAAAGCCTTGTTCGAATGGAACTTGCTCTGTTATTGATTGTTGTTCATTTCCTTGTTTTGTTTGTGATGTAACTACTGTTAATTTATCTTTAAAGTCTTCTCTTAAATTTCCATTTTCAGCAACTTCTGATATTGGAGCATTACTTAATTTATATGAATATGATTCTATTCCTTGATCATCACTTAACTTTATTGTTAGCATTGTTCTATCACTATTATAGTTTATTTTCATTGTTGGCTTAGTAATTCCTTTTACTGGCATTTCTTTATTTTCTACGTTATTTGCTCTATTTACAGCTTTTATTTTTATTGTATTTAAACCAGTTGGTATTTCTGAAACTATTTCTACTCTTTCTGGATGTTCTTCATTTGGATATGCTGTTAATACCTCTCCTGAATTCCATTGATATGATACACTTTGTAATCCTAGCATATCTGTTACTATTATTTTTAAACTTTTATTATCTATAACAGATAAATCCATATATGTTCCTTTATATGTAAATTCTCCTGATGCTGTTGCTGTTTTTCCTTTAGAATCAATTACTTTAACATTTACTTTATTTGTTCCTCCTGGAATGTCTATCTCTTCTTCAAGGTTCCCATTAAAGTTCTCTGAATATACAGATAATTTTATTTCTTCACCATCATTCCATGAATATATAATGTCTTTAATTTCTCTTATATGATTTATACTGATTTTTAATTTATTATTTTCTTCATATAAATTAACCTTTGGTATAGTTGCCGCTTCTTTTGCTTCTTCTTTTGCTTCTTTTGCTGTAGCTATTCTATATCCACCCATTGATACCATAATTAGTCCAAATATTATAATTGTTATAGCAAAAAATAGCATTACACTCTTGATTCTGTTTTTTTCTGATTCGTTTTCAACTGTGTAAAGAATTTGATTCATTTTAATCACATTCCTTCCTAATAAACATAAATTTAGATTTGAAAGAATTTATTTATTTTTTAACCTTCTAACTATCTTTACAATATGGATGAATTATATCATATATAAAAATTGTTGTAAACATATTTCATTTTTTATTCAGTGAAAATTTGTTTTTTCTTATTTGTTCTTTACAACTTTTTTGTTAATTTTGCAATTATTTCAAATTCCTGCTTATTTCTCAAAATTGTTAATTTTACTTCATCATCTATATTTTTTGTATATATGTGTTTTCTTAAATCATTAATTTTGTTTAACTTTATTCCATCTATCTTTTCTATAATATCTCCTACTCTTATACCTGCTACTTTAGCTGCACCTTCTGATATTACTTCTGTTACATATACTCCATATTCAAAATTTATTGTAGAATTTATATATTGAATTGCTTCTTTATCGTATACATATACTCCTAAACTTGCTTCTTCGAATTTTCCAATTTCCTCTAATTTTTCAATTATAGGCTTTATTATATTAACTGGAATAGCAAATCCAATTCCTTCTGCATCTTTTATTTTTACAGTTGTTATCCCTATTACATTCCCTTCTTTATCAATTAGTGGTCCTCCACTATTTCCTGAATTTATAGAAGCATCTGTTTGAATTAAATCTTCCATATATGAACTTTTATTCTCATCTTCTATTTTTATAGTTCTATCTAATGCACTTACTATTCCAGATGTAACTGTTTTTTGAAACTCTGCACCTAATGGATTTCCTATTGCATATACTCCTTGTCCAATTCTTAGAGAATCTGAATCTCCTAAGTTTGCATAGTTTAATTCAGCATTAGTATTTATCTTTAGAACACTTAAGTCTAAGTTTTCATCTGTCCAAACTACCTGAGCTGTATATTCTTTTTTGTCTTCTAACGTTACATAGCACTTTGATGATTTTCTCCCACTTACATGGTAATTCGTTATTACATATCCTCCTTTTGAAACTATAACTCCTGTTCCTAGATTATAGGTCTCTATAGCATCTAATGAAAAAAATGTAGCATCTGTACTTTGCAGTTTGGATATTCCTACAACTGCATTAGAAACATTTTCTAATGTATCACATATATCTTTTTCTGTTTTTGTTTCTTCTGTAGAAGCAATTGTTCCTCCACTTACAATAGGAGGTCTTTCTACATTTATATTTATATACATATCATACAAAACAATACTTATTGTTGCTACTATAAATGTTCCTATTATTTTTAATAAAATTTTACCAATGTAATTTTCATTATGTACTTTTCTATACATCTTCATTTTTCTCACCTAGTAATAAGTATTACCATATTTTGCATTTTTATAATAACAGATTATATATAATTAATATTATTATCTAGTACATACATATTTTACCCTATTTTATTATAGATTATATAATTCTGAGTTTTCAACAAGTATTATAGAAATTTCTTATACAAAAAACTTATTCAATTTTCAATATACTATTGTATTTTTTATTCATTTCCATTATAATTAATTTTGGAAATATTAATTTGACTATTTAAGTATATTAGAGTTGTTTTGTAGCTTTGTCTAATATACTTTTTATTTTTTCTTATTGACTGTAAACATATTGTATCACAAGTATTATAATTTTCCGTTTTTCCAAAAAATCTTTGAAAATTACATTTGACAGATTTTATAAAATATGCTATTATATAGTTACATTAAGCAATGTACCTTAGTTCAGGGTGTGTATATTGTTTGCGTATGTGTACCACAATGCACATACTTTTTTATTGCAAAAATAAAAAGTAGGAAAGAGCCACAACCAGTTTTAGAATAAGTTCAGGGTGTGTCATCTCATTTGCCCCCTTTCCGTCCTTATGTAAGAACTACCTTTGACAGCGAAAGGTTGTTATTATATTACAATCTAATTTACTAAAATACAAGCAAACACAGTAAATTTTTACAGATTTTATTTACATTTATTCGTTGAGCAGACGAGCAATGCTCGTCTCTACAGTGACTCTATTTCCAATACTTTTAAGATTTTATTCTTTTTAAATCTTCATAAATATTTAAGACTAATGTGTTAAAAATGTGTTAAAATTTTTCTGTATTTTTATATTTTAAAGACTAGCACTAAGCTAGTCTAATTTTATGCTACATTTTCTAATATAAGTTCATCAAAGTTCTTTCTTGATATGTACTCTAAACTTTCGGAACACAATAAATTAAATTTTTTAGCTAATTTATTGTACTGTTCTTTTGTTAAATTAGTATTTAGTGATTTTATCATTTGTATAGATTTTTCATAATAATCTTTCATATTCATCAGCTCCCTTAATTCATCATAACATATTATGTTAATTTAGTGTGTCGAAAGGTGTCGAATAAATAAAACAAATTAATAATTGGAAGAAGCACCTACTTTTGTAAGTGCTTCTGAATACGTTCATAGGAATTTTGGCAGGCATGCCATAATCCTGCATCTCTCGGGTTTCCCCTGTTATTACCGAGTCGGCGTGTGGTCGGCACAATATTTTACCACCACAAAATTCCTATCTATATTGTACTTTTATTTTAGCATATATATTCATTTTTGTCTAGTTTTTCAAAAATTTTTATATTTTTCTTTATAATCTGCTTATAGCTTCTCTTTCTCATATGCCAAAAAGTTATAACTGTGTTAGATTTATTAACATTTTCCTCAGTTTGTAATTTTATAACCATTTGTAAATTCAACTCTTTTATGGTTTTCAAGTACAACAATGTATTAATATTTTCTATATCCTTTAATATATAGTCTGGATTATCAATTATTTCTTTCATATATTTATTATACAAATCATAATCATTATTATGTCTTTTGTTGATGTGTTCTATTCTTTCTTTTGTTATTATTAATTTATCTGTTTTTATATCGTATGATTTTATTAATGAGCTTATATCTATTTTTCCTATTTCTACATATTCTTCTTCCATTTCTGTTCCTTTCTTGTACATTTTACTATATTTTTATTTTATATGCAATAAAATGACTAGATTTCTCTAGCCATTACAATATATCTATATGTACTATATTCTTCATATTAGTATTATTAGTATAAGTATACCTTGCTCTACCATTTGCTACATACTCTTTACATTTTGCAAGTAATACACTTTTGCTTACATTTCTTACTTTTATGTCTGATGCCTTTCCTGAGATATGCCTTGAATTTGCACTTGCATTTTTTTGTTTTGCGTTATGGGCTCTACATCTACAACCACTCGTTACAGTTAGAGGTTGTCCGTAAAACTCTCTTATTTCGTCTAGTATTTTTACTAGATTTAAGTTTATACTGTTAAATCCACAACCGCATTTACAAGCAAATTCTGACTGTTTAAAGTGTTTTATATCGTTCCAAGATAATTGTTTATTGTCTCTTGCATTTATTGTCTGTGTTCCTGCTATTCCGTCTGGTGTTACACCTAATTTTATTTGTTCTGCTTTTATTACTTCAATTAGTTTTGTGTCTGTTTTTGCTCCATATATTCCATCTACAGATAGTCCATAATTTCTTTGAAATTCCTCTATTGCTCCTATTGTTCCATTTCCTGCTATTCCGTCTATTGCTCCGCCATAGTAGCCTAAGAATCTTAGGTTCATTTGTATTTGTTTGTTATTTAACATGTTATTTTTCCTCCTCTTTCTTAATATTTTCGCTTGTACTGTCTTTTTTAGTAAAGTAATATGTAAATACTGCTGTAATTAAATTAGTTACTAATATAAGTAAATTATCTGCTAATGTTGCACCTTTTAAATTTGCTATTACTATAATGAATAACAGTGTTATCATTGCTACTGTTACAAAACTTTTTAAATCACTCCATGCTTTTTTCATATTAAATTACCCCCATTCCCATTTTTACGAATAGAATTATAAGTCCTATTCCACTTGTTATTATTGCACCTACACTTGTTCTAAAAGCCCATTTATCATTATCTTTCATTTCTTTTATTGCATCTTCTATAGTGTTTTCATCTGTCTTTAATCCTTTTGCCATTTTCACTATTTTTG
>CAOKMR010000032.1 GCA_948469815.1 uncultured Clostridiaceae bacterium
ATATAAATGTTTGAAATCCTATTATTTCAACGGACGCCCAAAGGGCGCCCCTACAAACACAAATTTATCTCTACCTTTTTTATAATTTTTGTAATCAAATTTATTATGCTTGCATATATTGTATTATGTGTTTCATTTAGAATTTTAAAAAAATAATTTTTCTATATTACTTGACTTTTCTGTGTATTTTTGGTATTATATTTAAGCATTGTTTGAATGTTTTTTAAGTTTTTTTATAGCAATTCTTGGCTTATATTAATCATATAATACTATTAAACTTTTATAATTTATTTGCAGTTATAGTTTAGTGGTAAAATAAACTTGCCACGGCAACGGACTAATTTTACAATTTGCACGTATAATTTAGTGGTAAAATACGGCCTTGCCAAGGCTGATTCGCGGGTCCGATTCCCGCTACGTGCTCCAAATGTGCGATACAAATGTATCGCAATGAATAATTAATAGTGAAGAATTAATAATGAATAATATTTTAGTAATACTAAAAAGCACATTTGTAATTATTCATCATTCACTATTCATTATTAATCATTCATTAATTATTTATATGGCGCCTTAGCCAAGCTGCTGAGACTGTTCGAACGAATGTGAGTTACAGTGTCAGTATGCAGCGAGCGTCTAGCGAGTCGCTGGTAAGTACAGTTATTCGTGAGTATAATTTAATTTTTATGGCGCCTTAGCCAAGCGGTAAGGCACGAGTCTGCAAAACTCTGATGGTCGGTCCGACTCCGACAGGCGCCTCCAACAAGTACATTTTATATGGTGTTATGTAATCTTATAGAATGTTAGAAAGTCCCTAAAAATAGGGATTTTTATTTTTTCCTTTTTACTCTGTTTTATATAAAATTATTCTGTTGGTATTAAAATGGTATTAAAATTAAAAATAAATGGTATTAAAATGGTGTTAAAATTAAAACGGTATAACTAGCTTGTACCAACTAATATACCGTTTTAATTTACTATTTTAATATTTTAAATTGTTTTCTGTGCTATATCTATGTAGCTTGTCTAGTTCATTATTTTTAAATCTTTCTAAAATATGTCCGTAAGTTTCGTTTACTTGTTCGACATTGTCCCCTATTAAGTCAGCGATAGTTTCTACTCTCATTCCAGCTTCTAAACATCTTGTAACAAACGAATGCCTTGCTTGATGTATGTAACAGCCGTCAGGGTCATAATCTTGTATATGTAATTTACGGCAAATTCTTTTGAATGTAGTAGTTACTTGTGAATGATTTATAAATTCTCCATTTTTATTGCAAAATACAAAGTGCCTAGTATTTTTATCAAATGTTTTAGCATGTTCTATTTGTTCCTTAAAAATATCACTTATAACATTTTTTGGTGCTACATTAAATGGAATATGTCTTTCGTCAGGTAGTCCTCTCCTTTTTCTTTTCTTAGAGTTTTTTGTACAATTTCCCAAAATAAATTTGTGTTTCTTTCTAGTAATAGTCTTAGAAATTATAAAAAAATCTTTTTCAAAATTAATGTCGCTAGTGTACTGTTTTGTGTCATAACCTGTTTGCAATGCTAAAATTTCTCCAATTCTTTGTCCGCATGCAAAAGCAAGTTTTATTATATTTTTAAATGTTGTGGAATCCATTGTCGACCTTATATCTGTTAAATTATCATGCGTATTAATGTAATCTAATAAAAGATTTTGTTCGTCAACTTCAAATGGTCTAGCAAGTTTTACAGGCAAACTACTAACAACAGAAATTAAGTTTTGACATGGGTTTTCTTTTACAATACCTTTTGCAATAGCATATTTAAAACCAGCATTTATTTCGTCTTTCTGTTTATCAATTTCACTTTGAGAATAACTATCTTTTAAACTGTTCAAGAATGTTTGAATATCTTGTGTTGTTACCTTTTGAATTTTTTTGTCGCCTATGCCAAATAATCTTAACTTATTCCTTATATTTTCATTTCTTCCATCTGTATTGTCATTTATGCTATTAGCACTTAGTTTGTCCTGATTTTTGTTTGCAAGAACTTCAAATAATGTAGCACTTGATTTTTCTATAAAACCGCCATTTTTAGCTTTATCTATATTATTTTGAGCGTCTTTTTGTGTATCAAATTTTCCTAAGTATTTTCTATTTCCAGTTTCTCTTGAAGATAATGCTGTTATATTAGTGTAAATATAGAATCTATCACAATTCTTGTCTGTACATGCTAAACATTTTGAACACTTTTTTGTTCCTACTCTATTGTCGCAAATACTTCTGTCAGTACATTGTGAACATATTTTACACATTTCTTTTTTGCGATTTTCTTTTCTATCAACTTTTTGCAATATAGTTGATACTGTACCTGTTCCATTCCTATTTTTACTTTTACTATTTTTTCTTGGTCTTGCCATTTCTAAAATTCCCCCTTAAAATATCTGTTTACAAATACTTTAAGAAGATGTATAATTAAAATACAAATACTTTCTTAAAGTAAGTGTTTGTGTGATAGGTAATGTAAAAAAATGTTTGCGAGACGCTTTTTACATTGCCTTTTTTAAATAAAGCATATAATCTTTTAAGTATCTTGATTAATGAATACTTGAACTACTACTCCTAATACTTTTATTGTTCCATTTTTTATTTCCGTTTTTGTAAAACTTTGCGGATAATAACTAGCATTAAGTGGTTGCAAGATTATTCCATTTTCATTTTGTATAATTCTTCTAATAACTGGTGCTTGATTATCAATACTAACTAAAACATCTTGTGAATTTTTAAAATCATTTTTCAATTCTATAATTACAATATTTCCATTTTCATACTTAAACGACATTTCGTCATTATCTATTCTAATTGCTATATGTTTAGTATTTTCTCTTTTCATGTTAGTTGCTAATTCTATAAAATTATTACAATCATTCATGTTTTTCTCTATATTAGCAGAAATATTTTCAATTAACGGAACAAAATATTTTATTACTGGAGAACTAATACTAATTTCTTTCAGTGCTTGTGTAATCATATAATAGTTGCTAATACACAAATACAATAAGATATAACTAAGATATTCAATTACAGAATTTTTAAAGATAGCTTGTTCATATTCTCCATACATAATATTGTGAAAAAATGTTATTGTACTATTTAAAATCTTTTCAGCAATGTCTAGTATTTTAGTATCTTGACTTAATGTATTAAGTATATCTCTATTAACTTTTACATGTTCAGCAGATGTCTTTTTGTGTTCTATTATAAAGCATTTTAAAATTGAATCTATATTGAAATTACTAATTTCGTACAGTGTAAAGCATTGTTCCCAAAAATCATACATAATTTTTCTTAAAATAGTAAATTTTTTAGAGTCAAGATTATAAATATCTAATATTGAAATAAGATATTCTTTTAATTCGTTTTTTTCTTTTTCTCCTTGTAATTCTTCTAAAGATATATGAAAAAACTCACATAATTTAATTTTAGATTTTTTAGAAGGTAGTCTTGTTCCTGTTTCATAAGTTTTTAATGCACCTAGTGTTATTTTTGTTTTTTGTGCTAATTCTTCTTGAGTTAAGCCTAAGTCAAGCCTGTTCTTTCTTATTCTTAGGCTTGTTATATTGTATTTCAATTTTCCTCACCTCGTAATAACAATAACATATTTGTAGACGTTTGTCAATAAAAATTAAAAAATAAAAAAAGAAATACAAAAAATATTGACAATGGTAAAAAATTTTGCTACAATACAAAACAGTAACAAAAATGTTGTTGTTTTGAAAGAGGGGGTGGAATAATGAAAGAAACAAAAGCAAATTTAAAAATGTTAACAGTTAAAGATGTACAAGAAATCTTGCAAATTGGAAGAAACAGGGCATACGACATTTTCGCTAGAGAAGATTTCCCAGCCATTTTGATTGGCAAAAAGTATGTTATAGAAGAAACAGCTTTTGCTAATTGGCTACAACAAAGACAAGTTTAGGTTAGGTAAATAATGTATCTTGTTTTTTAGTAAAGATACTTACAGCATATAAAAGCACTTTAAAAATTGAATAGAAAAATAAAAAGAAAGAGGTATATTAAAATGGAAAATTCAAAAAATAATCAAGTATTAATATCAGAGAAAGATAAAAAAGGAGAAATCTTAGACAATAAATGGATAGTACAAGTTAGAAAAGACATATATAGAGTAATTAACGAAAAAAATGGATTTGATAACTTTTTTACTTTGGAAAAATCAGGGTTAGTTCCTAAAGATATAAACGATAAAGAAACACTTTCTAATTTTTTAGCAGAAGAAAGAAAACAAGAAAAAGTAAAAGATTATGTAATTAATTTTAACAATTTAACAAAAGCAGAAAGAAAAAGATTTTCAACTGACGACATATTTAAGGCAATGAATGGTGTAAATTGTTATGATTTTTCCAAAAAAGGAATTCATATAAATTGCGTAAGTAAACTGACATTACATTCTACCGATGAACTTCTAGAGTTGTTAGATATAAAAAAAATAGACGATAAAATAATACCAAGTAAATATGTAGAAATATTTTATTACCCATTTATCAGTGACAAATACAAGATTTTTTGTGTATCATTGGTAATATTAGTAACTCAAGATGGACTAGAAAAATTAGGTTGGAATTTGTACAATACCTATTGCTAAAATATATGAAATACTATCCCCTACACTTAAAAATGGGGATAGTATTTCATAACCTTTACAATTATTACAGAAAGGAACAAAACTATATGAAACAACAAAAATTTTTAAGACACTTTTTTGAAATCATGGAAAAAAGGAATGTTTATTACACAGAAACAGAAAAGCAAAATTTTATGAACTTATATAACGCCTTAGAAACGCAAGAAGTTAAACAAGTACAAATTTTTAATATTCCAATGGCAGAAGGAAAAAGTACATTTTTAAAAGAATATTGTAAATTCAAATTGGAATCGGACAAAAATTTTGCCATTGCTATTGTGAATAAAACAATAAAAGAATGTATAGAAACTTGCATTGATATAGGTTTACGCAAAGAATTTCAACAGCAGTATCAAGATATGAATAATGAACAGCTATATAAACTTTACCGTGGAAAACTTAGAACAGGTTATTACAAGCAAGAGCCACAACCTGACTGTTTTAATGCTATTACAATAAGTGGTTTTAACTATGAAGATTGTTTAGAGTATAGCCAACATAAAAAGCATTTAAAACGAAAAACTGTAGTAACAGACGAAAAGATAGCCGAACTTATGGATTTTTTTCATGAAATTGCTTTGCCACTTGACAATTCTCTATGTCTACATTGTGAAAGAAATTGCATAAAGAAGAAAACAAGACAAATTGCTAAAAAACACAAAATAGTTCTTATTTCTCATAGTAGATTATTAAACTCCATTGACTCCCCAGAACTTTTAAAAGATGTACTATATTATGAAAATGAAAACGGAGAGAAAATAAAAAGGAAATTGCTAGTAGTTGACGAAAAATTGGCTATGGCAGATATTCAACGTGCTACAATGTTAGACATTATAAAATTAAAAAACTTTATAGAAGAAAAAGCAGAAGAATCGGATGTAAAAAAGATAAAAGCAATTTACGAAGATTTACAAAAGTTAAATTATGCAATGGGAAAAGAAATATGTTTAAATGACATAAAAGGCAAGTTCTTTCCACTTTCACTAACGGAAGAAACAAAAAAAGAAATACTAAAAAAGGGACAAACAATAAATGATACTTTTCTATTTTTAGAAAATTTATACAAATATGATGTTTGCGTAACATCACAAGTATTTATGAGTAAAAAGAATGAAAAAAGAGAGTTAACAATAGGCAGATATGTAGACTTGCTAAAATATACAAAGGATTTTGGAAACATTATTTTACTTGACGCAACAGCAGACATTGATATTGAGTACACAAAGTCAAAAGTTAGTTTGCAAAATAATATTGTAAGGATTCCACGACCAATAAATTTATGTATTCCAACAAGTTATTGCAATTTAAGTAAGTCTACAATTAATAATCATGTGTTACATAGAGATAGTAAAATTATAGTTAAAATGGCAAAAGAATGCGACCAAATTATAGAAGAAACAGGGTTAAAAACATTGATTGTAACATACAAGTCGTTTTCTAAATACGGTCAAGATTTAAAAATCATGTTAGCAGACAGATTAACAAGTAATAAAGATATGTACAAAATAATACATTTCGGACAATTTACAACTGGAGTAAACTTTTTATCAGACTATGAAAATATCATATTTTTAGGACAGCTACGCAAGAATCCAGCCTATTATTTAGCCAAAAGTATTGTTCTAAGTGATAATAAGCACAAATACACCAAAACTGATATTATGTGTAACGAAATGTTAGTAGATACTATTCAACAGATAGGTAGAACATCTTACAGAAATAGTAATATTCCAAATGTTTATATTTTTGATAATGAAGAAATAACGGAACATTTAAGATGTAATCTTGACCAATATTTTGATATTAGAGAGAATGACTATGAGAACAATTATTTATTTCAAGAAAGAAAAGAGTACACTGGAGAATATAAAAGGGATAAGGAATCTTATTTAAACAAATTCTTAGAATTTTTGTACTATTTTTTAGTAGAAGATGTGAAAAAAAGACATTTAATAGATAATGAATATATCTTTAAAATATCCGAAATTAAACAGGCAATAGGTTATAAACGGCAAAAATTTTGGTAGATTGGTTCAAGCAATAATTAATGTAACAACAGATAAATTCATTATACATGATAGTAGAAAAGGCTTACTAACAATTAACTTGTATGAATTGTTAAAAATAGAATAACTAGAGTACCCCCATGAATTTTATTATATCATATATTATACAAGAATTCGTGGGGTTAGATTTAAAATATGAAATTTGTATTTATAGGGGGTGGAATTATTGGAAATACAAGACTTAAAGTTATTCATATATGAAAATGATAAACTAGAACTAATACTTGAAGAATTAGAAATGCACCATATCAAATGGCATGATAATAAGTCTTATATAACTTGTGGTATGCCAGACGGAGATAATCCGCAGTCTACTACAATTTACAACAACGAATCACTTAATGTAGTAGCTTACACTAGAAATATAATAGATATTTACGGTTGTTCAGATGTTATTTCATTAGTCTGTTTTATCAAGAAATGCTATTTCAGGCAAGCTATTATGTGGTTAAGTGGAATTGTAGGACTTGAAAGTGAATATCAGTTAAAAAATCAAGATACATCTACAGGGCTTGTAAAAAAGATTAAAAAACTATATGAACAACATAGAGAACTTATAGAGCCATTAACTCCTATTCCAGAAAATACATTACTCCCTTATGGTAGAATGGGGCATATTGAATTTGAGCAAGACAATATTTCTATACAAACACAATATGAGTTTGAACTGGGTTTTGATTTACAAACAGATTGGAGCGGTTTTCCTAGACATAGAATTACCATACCAATAAGGGACGAAAACGGAACATTGGTAGGCGTTAAAGGTAGATTGCCAAAAAATACTTACTATGGCTTGAAATGTATAGATAAAGAAAGAGAAGAAACAGAACCCAAATATATTTATTTGTATCCATGTGCTAAGTCGCAAATATTATATGGGCTATATAAAACGCAACCTTACATACAAGAAAAAAACGAAATCATAATTTGTGAAAGTGAAAAAGGTGTAATGCAATTATGGGATATGGGATTTAAAAACGCAGTCGGAATTGGTGGGCATTCTTTAAGTTCTGTTCAAGTAAAAAAAATACTTAACTTAAATGTAGACATTATTATAGCTTATGATAAAGATGTTACAGAACATGAAATTTTACTAGAATGTGAAAAGTTAACAAATAAAAATAATATCTTTTATTTGTTAGATAAAAAGGGAATTCTAAAAGAAAAAGAAAGTCCTATGGATAATCCAAAAAATTGGGAACAATTGTATAGTAACAAGATACAGTTTATTACTTAATTACTCTATTTTGAAAAATCAAAATTTTAAATTCTCATATTTTCAAATTTTAGAATTTTGATTTTTTAAATTTTCATATTTTTTAATTCTCAAATTTTATAATCCATTTATTAGAGCCATTCTTCAAAGTGGGAAAAAAGTGGGAAATTTTAAAATATGATTATTTAATTTATAGTAGTTCAGTTTTATTTTGTGTTTGTGCAATTATAGAAATTTAAAATATATAAAATTATGAAATCGTTTAGTAGCGATTCAATTTAAAAAAATATATGCAGTAGAATTTTTGCAGTTTGAAAAATGTTGTAAATATTGAAAATTGAGAGTTATTTTTTATAAAATATGTAGTGTTATAAGTGTTTTTAAGAAAATTGGAAATTGAAAAAGCAACAGTAATTTATAGTTAGGGTTTATCTATTTGTATCAATTTGTATGAATGAATTGTTTTATACAGTGTAATTTGAATATTGTGTGTATGATATTATCTTTAGTATTAATGGTTATCATTATTAATTGATTTTTCAATGTTTTGTGTATCTGTTTTAAGTTATATATGATAGTCATTTTTTCAGGTGGGGCATTTTCAATAAGTTGATTTCTTTTTTCTGTTGGTAATGTAGAAATAGTGGCTAATTTACGAACCCCCAATTCATTTAGATTTGAACCCAGGTTCAAACTTAGCCAATTAAGTGGTTACCTGAGTAACCGCTTGACTGTTTCGATTTCCTAATTATTTTTTTAGCTCTTATATAAGTGTTTTTTATATCATATCTTATATTTCATACATACTATATTATTCTGTAACCCATTTTAAAAGTTTTCCATTTCCTTTTTTACTTTAAATTTTTTGAGATACTTTTGAATCTTCACTTTTTCAAATTCTATTATCATACAATTAAAATTGTCTAGCCTTAGAGCCATGAAGATTTTATCAATATAAAATTATAAAATAATATACAAAAATGTCTTAAAACGAATCGTCGAGCGTTTAGGGGGCAATCAGTTGCCCTTTTCTATATATATCAAAAAATAACATTATATAAATATACAGATACAAAAGTAATCTATTGTTTATATTTTCTATTGAAATAATTTAAAATTGTATTAAATTGTAATTATAATGTTATTTAAAGGCTATAAATGGTTGGTTATAGATTGTTGTAGTATATGTTTTTGTATTTTCGTGAATAAACAGGGGAACGGCATATTAAGCCCATAAAAAGAGTGAAAAACGAAACGGTGTTTGTAACAGTGTAAACTCTATAACCGTTGAAACAGTACGCTTGTAGAGAAAAAATAAAAATAAAAATCTTCTAAAAAACTATTGCTTCTTCCTCTAGAGATGTGCTATCATTATTATAGTTCAAAAAAGAACAAAAAAACTTTTATATTTGTTTTCGGTCGGCAAACTTTAAACAAATATAAAAGCGACTTGAATATCTTGAATGACATTCTTATATTATATAAGAATAACAAATGACATTCTTATATAAGAATAACATTTTTACACTAAAAATTCAAGGTATTTGGTAAGAAAAAAATATTTTTGAATTGGAGGTGTATTTTTATGAAATTAGAAAAAATCAAAGAAAATTGCAAAATCGTTACGAACGAAAAAAAACAAGGGGAAGAATTGTACTTTGACACAAAACCAAGTTATGACATTATAAAAGAGTTAAAGCAAAATGGTTATAGGTGGCACAATGCAAAAAAATGTTGGTATAGAAGAATAGACTATACAGGAACAGGAGCAGAAAAAACAAACTATTTAGGCGTAAAGGTTGGCGATATTTTCCACTATTCGTGGGGGTACGAGCAAACGAACGTAAACTATTTTCAGGTTGTATCATTAAAAGGAACAAAACAAGTTGTAATTCGTGAAATCGGTTACGAAATAACAGAAACAACAGGGATTGATAGTTTTAGAGTAAAAGCAGTAAAAGATAGTTTTTTACAAAAAAGTCAGTTTATAGCAGATAATGAAAAAGGAGCAGTAAAACAAGTTAAAGGATTAAAAAATTGCACGATATACATTAATATAGAAAATTTTGGATTTTGCAGTCTATGGGACGAAACGGATGATTTAATGACGTGTTATTATTAATGAAAAGGAGATTTTGGAAAATGGAACGAGATAAAATAGAAAAAGTAATAAATAAACTACATAACATTGCAGAAACTAGCAACGATGACGATTTTAACCTTGCATTATATATTTATGTACGATATGGAATATTTGAATTTGACAATTATATTTGTGACAATGAACTAGAAGAAATTAATCAGGTATTAAAACGATATAGTACAATTTTTAATGAAGATATAAACGACGAGGTTAGTATAATTTTAAATGATACCGAAGAAGATTAGGAGGAAGAAAATAGAATGTATTTAGTGATTATTTATATACTATTGATATTTTTTAAGGGTTATTTTGGGGGCAAAAAATAGCGTTCATAAAGGTATAGCTTTACGAACGCCAAAAATAAAATAAAAAAATAGTTCATAAAGGTATATTTTACATTTTACGAACGTTCACTTATAACCTGATACCTTTATGAACACTTGAAAAGTAAAGGAGCAGAACATGGAAGAAAAAGAACAGGAACAAAAAAAATATGGATACGCAAGAGTAAGCACAAAACAACAGAACGAAGATAGACAAGTGGAACGATTACTTAATGAGGGCATACCAAAAGACCGTATTTTTGTTGATAAACAAACAGGACGTAACTTTAATCGTGAAGAATACAAAACAATTAAAAGATTTTTGAAAGATAGCCCCAATAGTTTATTTGTAGTTGATGCTATTGATAGATTAGGTAGGAATTACAAGGAAATCAAAGAAGAATGGCGAAGTATTACAAGAGATTGTCAAGCAGACATACAAGTCCTTGATATGCCATTGCTTGATACAAGACAGCACAAAGACCTTTTACGGTACATTCATTGCCGACCTAGTTTTACAAGTCCTTAGTTTTGTAGCACAACAACAGGTTGACAAGTCAAAACGTGACCAAGCGGACGGCATTGCAACAGCTAAAAGGCAAGGCAAACATTTAGGACGACCACAATTACAATTTGACAACGAATTATTTGTAAATGTTTACAAGCAATGGAAGAATGGAGATATAACAGGAGTACAAGCAATACAGCAAGCAAATATGAAAAAAACAAGTTTTTATAAGAATGTCAAAGAGTATGAAAAACAATTATAATTTTAAGAACTAGCTTTTTTACAAGCTAGTTTTTTTTATATGGGGGCGTGTTTTAAGTTCCACAAAAAAATCAATTTACATATACCACTACTTGCACAATCAGTTTGCTATGCAGATTCCTATTCTATCTCTTTCAAAAATTCATTTAATAATGTATCAGTAGTTACATTAAATATTTTAGAAAACACCGCTAGTTCGTAGTCAGTAATAATTCGATTGCCCATTTCAAGCCTTTGCAGAGAGTTCTTAGGAATATCTAAAGCATATAATTGTAGCTTTTTTGATAAGTCTGTAAGAGATAATCCGTTTTTTTCTCTGTAATATCTTATAACACTACCAATTACATTAAGTTTGTCATTATATTTTCTACCATTCTTCTTTTCTTCTATCTCCATATTTTTTACTTTCTCCAATTTTTTTAATAAGATGTATTGATTTTATAATAATCTTCCAATATAATGACATCATGAGTGTTGACGATAAACACGAAAATTATAAAAAATGGGGGGATTTTTATAAGATAATGGAAATCTAAAGAAAAATTAACTGAATAAATTTAAAAGAAAGGATTTGAAAGAATGGAGAAAATGGAACAGATACAAGAAAGCGAACTAAAACAGGCATTAAAAAATCTAAACAGTTTTAAAGAGGGTGCTTACATTCATTTTGAACGGTATAATCAGTGCTAGAGTGACATTTCATAAGTTCAAGGCAAAATTAGACAGCAAAAATTCAAAAATATTGATTGAAGATTCTGTAAAAAATGATACAATGAGCATAGACTTGAAGTATTTATCTAATATTGAAAAAAGCGAAGATAACAAAAAATTGCAGTTATACCTAGATAATGAAGAAAAGATATTGTTTGAGATTTAAGGGGGCTTTATAATGGAAGATTTAAAGTTATTGCAACAGAAATTAAAGGAAATGGATGGCAAAGATTTATCTATTAAGTTCGAGGGTAGTCTAAGATTATTAATGAATATTAATAATATGCAGTCTATTGTAACTAACACAATTTTATTAATCAGCAATTCAGACTTACAGAAAAATCAAGAAATCGAACTTATAACAGACGATATTGTAAGTATTGAATATGTTAGTAAAGACATAAAAATTAATATGAACGGAAATTACAGTATTTATATAGGCACATAATATTTCTTTGAAAGTGGGTAAAAAACCTACTTTCAGTCGTCCATCGAATTTTGTTCTATTGCAAGTAAACAGCCTTCTAACTTGTTTTTGTCTTTTTCACTTAATTTGTTATATCTAAAAATTAAATTTTCTATTCTTTCGCTTTCAGCAGATAAATTATCTGTATTTATTTTTGGATTATCAGTACGCCCCATTAGATAATCAATGCTACAATTAAAGTAATCCGCTAGTTTTAACAAAATAATTTTAGACGGAAAAGCGACACCTGTTTCGTACTTAGATATGCTTTCTTGCGAAATTTCTAAGTCCATTGCTATTTTTAATTGATTAACTTTTCTTTCTTCCCTTATTTTTCTTAGATTTTCCATGTCTTATATTCCCCCATTTGATTGTATTTATGAATAATAATTATATTCTATCAGTAATTTTAATTATTTATAGTAATGAAAAGCATTTACTTTTATGAAGATTAGTAATATAATGATATTAGATTTTTGTCGAAAAAAGTAAAAAGGTGGTGGAAAAATGCAAAAGAATAATATTGCAACAGCTGTAAAAGTTGTAGGGTGTATTGAAATAGTTTGTTGTATTATTTTAGGTATTATTTTAGGTAATACTTTTGGAGTTGGTTATAAGGGATATGACTTTAATATAAGTTTATGTATTGCAGTTATAATAGCAGGAATTATAACTGGTATTTTTATTTTTGGTTTTGGGGAGATTATTCAGCTATTACAAAACATTGATAATAATATTAAAAACTCAAACAATATATCAAATAATGAAATACCAAAATTATAATAAGGTGGTAAGTTATGAGTGAAAGATATAAAAAAGTAAAACTATATGAGTCTTTTAAGTTTTCCCCTACTTGTCCTGTTGATATTTTAAGAGGTGCTATATACATTGATAATATCAGTAATAAGACTGTGTTCCAATTAAAATTTATTAATATGCAAGAAAAAATTATTAAGGCTTTATATATTCAAATAAAAGGTTTTGACGACTTAGGCGAAGAACTTACAAACAATGAATACCAATACTTAGACTTGAATGTATATAAAAGACAAGAGTTTGGAACAGAACAGTTAAAAGAATTGAATAATAATACTATTAGAAATATTGAAATAACTATAAATAAGATTATATATAGCGACAATCAAATATGGGAAAATAAAGATACTGTTTCTTATGATAGAGTGAAACTACAAAATATTGATAATACTTTGGTAAATGTTGCGAATGAAAAGATTATGAAACAAGGGATACATATAAATAACTTATATTATCCTACACAAAATGAGAATTATTGGACTTGTGTTTGTGGTGCATATAATTCAAATAAAAATGAAAAATGTTATATGTGTGGATATAATAATCAAAAAGCATTAAAAGATTTTTTACCTACTATATTAGAAAATGAACTAAAATTATACAAAGAACAAACAAAATTAAAGGCAAAGAAAAATAAAATACTAATTTTTATAGGTTTAGCCTTGATAATAATTATTATTACTATAATTCTATCATGTGTGATATTTCCGAAATTTGATAAAAATGCAGAATATCAGTTATTCACTAAAGATGGATATTATGCTCTAATTAATAAAAGTGGTTATGTGATTGAATTATCATTTAATAAAAAAGAAGATATTACAGAAATATTTTGGGGTAATTCAATAGATATAAGTAAAAACGAAAAGATAAGTAGTGATTATATAGAGAGATTTAAAGACTTTTCAGAAATAATACAAATAGCAAAAAGAAATGGAATTAATAATATTTCGGTTATGAGTGCATATAACGTTTCAGATACAGAGTTCAATTATGATTTTAGCGTAGGAAATAAACAAATATATTTAGGAAATATGGAAAATATGCAAAGAAAATTTGAATCTATTAAATTAATATTAAAAAATGAACGTGAAAAAATCGGAACAATAGACGTTAGTAATGTAGACAATGTACATTTTATAGAAAAATCAAAATAAGGAGTGGTAAGAATAAATGAAAAAGAATAATAAAAAAATCTTTATAATTATTGCAGTAATATTATTAGTAGCATTAATAGGCATAGGAATATACCTTGTTATGAATAATCAAACAAGTTCAAATGTAAATGCTCCAGAATTAATACAAGGAATGACACCTGTAAAATGGAATGGCAGTCAATGGGTAGAAACAACAACAGACGATAAAGAATGGTATAACTATTCAAAAAAGCAATGGGCAAATGTAAGATTAGCAGACGGCAGTATGTTTGTATGGATACCTAGATACGCTTATAAAATCACTAGCGGATACAATGAAAAATTAGAAAATGGACGGAACAATAGACATACAATTTTTGCAAGGAACTACAAACAATACTTTTAATAATAAGCCAATAGATATTTCAAATACAAATAGCAAAAATGATTATGTAATACACCCTAGTTTTAAATTTGGAAATGAAGAACTACAAGGAATATGGGTAGCAAAATATGAAGCTAGTAGAACAGACGCAACAGATACAGATATTGGAAAAACGCAAATACTTACATTTAAAGAAAATGTTTTGAGCATTACAGATTATGACTTAACAAGTGCTATGTATTATTGTAGAGATATGGAAAAACAAAATTCTTATGGGTGGACTAAACAAAATGGGATAATATCTAAAACAGGAGATATTATTGACGACAATAATAATTTTGACACACATTTAATGAAAAATATTGAATGGGGTTCAGTAACTTATCTTGCACAAAGCAAGTATGGAATAAATGGCAAAATAGAGCCTAACACAAGTCAAATAAGTGGTAAGGGTGGAAAAAACTCGACAACGACAGGTAATGAAACAGGAATTTATGACATGGCAGGGCAGAACTCGGAATTTGTAAGTGCTTATAAAACCAATGACAATATTTCAGAAAAATGTAAAAACATGGCAACTTTTAATGACAAATACAAAGATAAATACGCAACAACATTTAGTTCCGATAAATACGGTGAATCCATTTTTGAAACAGCTTCAGCACAAACAGGTTCGACTTGTTGGTATTCAGGTTCTAGCGTTTTTTTAGGTGCAAGCGAACCCTTTTTAACTAGAGGTAGTTCTTTGAAAAGTGGGAACATATATAGCTTTTATGATACAGACGGTAGAAAAGGTTATTCTAGCTTTAGAGCAACAATAGTAAGGAGTAATGATACATTAAGTGAAGAAGAAAATCAGGAACAGAAACAACGAATTGAACAAGAGCAAATGGAAAATACGAAAACAAGTAGCCTTACATTACTACTTAATAGCTTGAACACTAATTATACCAAAGGTTATATGGAATCCATAAATACATTTACATATACTTATAAAACAAGCAATATAGATTTTAGTAAAATAAGAAAATATTATGACACATTTAAAACGGATTATGAAACATTTAAAACTAATATTTCTAAGTATTCAAAGTTAAATGAAGAATTGAAAAATATAATATCAGCAACAGACGAATTTATTACAGAATTTGACAAAGCAACAACACAAACAGATAATTCAAATACTATTGCAAGTTATTTTGAAACAAGTTCAAATAAATGGGATATTTCATATAAATTAGTTTATAAAGCATTATATGGAAAAGATTTAGAGTAAATTTAAGGTGGTAACCCCACCTTTTCTTTTTTTATTTAAAATAAAGTTATAATCATATTGTAACACATTTATTCAAACATTTTAATAGATTTTAAGGCACGACGTCAGCTTGTAAGCAATTTTTATGTTGGAGGACATGAAATTATACCTCTCATAAAATATCTTCTCTTAAAATTGATTTTAAAAGGAAGTAAAACCCTCTTGTTTCAGGCGTTTAGTGGTGCTACTCTTTTTGTAGCTGTTACATAAAAAAATAGTTGTGTATTCTTAAAATTTAAGGAATAAAAGAACATAATAAATTCTATAAAAAACAACATAAAATGGGAATTTTATCACATTTAAAATGCAGTCGTAGAGCCACTTTCAAGCAACAGTTTTTTAAAAAATTAATGATATAAAACAAAATTTTGTAAAAATTTACTGTGTTTGCTTGTATTTTATACAATAATATTGTATCATTATTTATGAAAATGAGAATAAGCGGAGTGTGTTGCCACCTTTGACATCTTGTATATACATACTACTCCATGACTTTTAGTTATGAGATTGATATATGGGGGTGGTGCTATATGATAGAATCAGCATTATTAGTAATTGTCGAACTACTTTTCTACGGATTAGTAGGTGTAACTATCATAAACATTGTTTTGTTAGGCATCATTTGTTGGTTACTACATAAACAATAAAAAATAACCGTTCTGCTTTTGGTCGAGTAAACGGTTATTATAATTGTTTTTCGGCAACCACTTTCGTGGTTTCTCATTTTCTATCTATATTATACACGGATTATTAATAAATGTCAAATAAATATTTCAAAAGACTTGAAAAATCAATAAAAATGTGATAATATAATGCTATAAAAGTTACTAGCAATAGTAATGTGGTTGGTTGGAGGATGTTAAAGTTTAGTAATTTTTTTTACAGTCTAATTTTGTTAGATTTAGTATGCTATGTTTGTAAAGCTAGGTAACAAATACATTAACTAAAATAGTGTAAAATTTAATTTCAAAAGCAAATTCATATTATATGTTTTGCTTTTGGTATGTGTAATTTTAATTTAAAAGATTACCTAGCAAATGGTATTAAAATGGTATTAAAACAGATAATTCAAAACTTGAAAGCTAATACCTAAGCCGATTTTGGAGCGAGTCTTGTCGACTGGCGCCTCCAAAACGACAAAAAATGACAAATTTTCACTAAAATGTTGAAAGTTTGTCGTTTTTCTTATTGCTAGATTGTTAATAAATAAGTATATTTTGTTTTTTATTGTAATATTATAGAAGTACAATTTATATAAAGAAAAAGGTATAAATTCAGCTATACAACCAAATTTATACCTTTTGCAATTATATATAAATCTAGGTCGGTCAAATTAAATTATATTCGTCTTTCTTGAAGCCATTTCTTAAGTGCAGTTTTTTCTACTTTATGCTCTCCAATCATTATTGCTGGGAAATCATCTCTATTAAACATCTTAGCTACAGTAGTATCTATACAATTAAATATTGATTTTATATCTTTTCTTGGTATAAAACTAATTTCATCTTCTTTATGTTTAATATCAACTAATTGTACTAAACAATCTCTAATTTCTTTCATAATTTTTGTTAACTCTGAAAACTCATCATTAATCTCCATATATTCTTACTCCTTCTTATTTTACAATAATATCACTATTGATAAAATTGTAGTTATAATTCCCAAACTAATTCTTTTCCAATGTTTTTCAATATCTATTTCTTTGAAAACTACTATACCAATTAATATAGACCATATTGAACTTAACTGAACTATAATTGTTACTATTGAAGCAGGCAATTGTTTATATGCTAATGCTTGAAAGAATGATGCAAAATAAAATGCACAACCTCCTAATATAGTAAACCCCATACTTTTCTTTGGTATACAAATTACATTTTTTATATTTTTATCTTTTAATAGAATATATATACAAGCAAATAAGAATGATGACATTGCTGTAAATATATGTTGCGAGTATACTATTCCTTGATTCGTAACCCACTTTTGTAGTAAGTTTGTAGTTGCCAATAATATAGCTGAAATAATGGCATATAAAATTCCCATTTTATCTATCTTTTTATCAGTATCTTTTCTTATTGTTAACAGTATTGCAGATGCCAATGTTAATACCGTTGATAATGTTATTGTAACTACATTTGTTACTAAAAACTCTTGTAAGAAAAATAATGTTAGCACTACTCCGAAAGGTGTTTTTAAGCTTTGATATTGCATAGCTCTTGATACTCCTATTTTATCAATTGCAAGTGCGTATATATAGATAGATAAGAACCAAAGTAATCCCCTAACCATTAATGTTATAGCTACTTGAATTGATACAATTTCTTTACATATACCTGTTATTTTTAAGAAAGCATATATAAAAGCAGAAGTTGCAAAAAAGCCTAATGTTAAAAATGCTGTATAATACATCGTTTTTTCTTTTACTATCTTTTTTGGTATGACGTAAATACTAAAAAAGATAGATGTCATAATTGCAAGTAAATATCCTGTAATTTGCTCCATTATCAAAAGCAGAAATATAGAATTAAAAACTATTATGGATTTTACATATCATACTCCTCTGATTCTTTTAGTAAAATTAGGTTATGGAATTGGTTATACTCTAAAAGAATCTATAGCAGATGAATTAAAAGACAAAGAATTGTTTTTAGTTCCTGTTAAAGAAATCCCTGATATTCTAAAAATTGGTGCTCTGTATAATAAGAATTATCTATCGTGTGTTGCAAATAAATTTATAGAAATGCTTTAAAATATAGTTATAGACTTAATATTTTTAAGAAAATTTTTTAAAACTATTGCAAATTTTACTATATATTTGTATAATTAATTTAACAATTACATATTATAGTTAATAATTCCCCTGTCAATTCGAAGCTTTACGTTTAGTACGTAAAAGGTATATGTAGATGAGATGGGGGATTATTGTTTTTATTGCTTTTTGGTAAGTTTACTATAATATGTAGAATTACTTGGTATAAATTTCCAGTGTCTGTATGGAATAGTCCACGTATTCCATACATGTAGCCCAGTTGATACCCCGATATTAAAATTAGGATGAATTTCTCTAATTTTTCCTAATATATGCTTGTATAGTTTTTCTTTAGCAATTGTCTTTTTACCTCTTCTATTGCTGTTAGGTAATTTTTCTTTATGAAAATTATTTAATCTAAAATTTATTGAGCCTAATATTATGTCCATACATTGCAAAATAACATGATTATGAGAAACCACTTCTGCTATATTTTCTCTTCTAATATGAATATTGTTATCCTTGAATATATTTACATTATTTAATCCATATACAAAATCGATAAAGGTATTATTTCTATTTGGAGTATTAGGTAATTTATCAAAGTAAAATCTAATATTAAGTTCCTTATTTCTTTCAGGATTACTATTTTCAAATCCAAAAGCCCATTTTACAAATTGATAATAAAGCAGATAGTATTCA
Organism: uncultured Clostridiaceae bacterium; assembly: GCA_948469815.1. Classification (GTDB taxonomy): domain Bacteria; phylum Bacillota; class Clostridia; order TANB77; family CAG-508; genus CAKPSH01. The sequence continues at coordinate 19,469 of CAOKMR010000032.1, forward strand.
TTATCTATTTGATTATCTGTTAAATTATTAGCAATATAACAAACAGGCTTAAACATAATTCTAATTTTTATATTACTAGTTTTTATGTATCTAAAAAATAAATCTATAATTTCTATGTATTTATCTAAATAACTTTCAGTAACCTTAGACCATTTTATTTCTCCAAATAAATTAAGTTCTTCTTTCTTTTTATTTAAAACTATATTTAACTCATCAATTTGTTTCGAATTTACTATGGCACCACCATAGAAATTCCCAAAATATTTTCCCTTTTTAGCTGATTCGTCACAATATACAATATATTCTTCTTTCAATTATTTCACCTCTGTATTTTAAAAGTAAATATATTGTAGCATATTAAAATGAATTATACAATAAATGTACGAAAGAATGTTCCTAATATTGCTACTAAAATTACAAAAATCTATATGATATTTTTAATAAGTTATCCTAGTTACATTAAATTTGCATTAACAAATCGCTTTTGTTACATTAACAATTTTAATTTTTCTAATTTTGTATTGTAACATAAATTAGTTATATACTACATATTAATTATCAATAATATCTTTTACTTGATTTAATGAATTTAAAGGACTAACAAATAATAATTTCTTTACCTCATCTGTTGGCTCTATTAAGTCAATAATCATAACTGGTTTAGCTCCTGCAGAATATGCTGCTAAAATTCCATTTGGTGCATCTTCACAAACAATTGCGTTTTCTGGATTTACTAGAATTTTCTCACAAGCTTTAAGATAAATATCTGGTGCTGGTTTTCCTTTTTCTACCATATCTCCACATATAATTGCATCAAAAATATCTTTATTTATATTAGCTTTATTTAGATAAAATTGTACTCTTTCAAATTTCTCAGATGTACCTATAGCAATTTTAATATTATTTATTTTAGCGTATTGTAATAATTCGATTAGTCCATTCTTAATAGGCATACCATTATTTTCTATATAATTATCAAGATACTCTAAGACTTGTTTTATATGCTCATCAGCATCGAATTCTTTACCTGTTCTTTCTATGGATACCTTATCTAATAAAGTTTTATACATTACTTTTATTGCTTCTTTCTTTTTTCCTTTGAAACTTTTTATAAATTCTTCTGTTACTTCGTATTCATATCCCCACTTTTTTGCTATCATTGCAAACGCTTCTTCATATAGCCTCTCAGTATCAAACATTACTCCATCCATATCAAAAATAATTGCTTTAATATTTTCTTTCATTCAAACTTTCCTTTCAAAAATTACTTACCTACTAATTGCTTGTTTTCAGTTAAATATTAACATATTTATACACACAATTCAACAAGTTGCACATATTTTTTGTAAATCCTTTTATTATTTATATTTCTTTAATGACTTCTTAGAATTATCAATGTCGGTTTTTCCGACGGTGTTATTTTCATTAAGTTATATATTTCATTTAAAAAAATTATTTTTTCGATTTACACTCATCAATAATTTTATCAAAATCAGATATATATTTCTTGTCCTGTTCTACCCTAAACTTTTCAAATTCATTTTCTGCAAATTCTTTTGCTTGTTCAGCTGATATACTTCCTTTGTTATCCAAAACTTCATACCTGTTTGTTTTGAGCATTGTACCTAATTCTTCTACCCAGTCTTTCATTTTCATAGGTATTTGCCTTTTAGTACGATTCTCAGCTATATCCAAATACATATTAACAATATCTTGTAAGAAATCTAATTCTTTATTGGTTAAGTAGTTTTTAGCAATGCTAACATCACTTTTTAATATTCTTCCTTCTGGAGAGTGTTTCCAAGAAGTTAATCCCATATGTTCTTTTTTGCTGTTTGCTCTATGATAAATTATTTCTGCTGCCGTTTCATTTGTAATTGCATAATGAAATTTATTTTGAATAGTAGCGTAAAAGTCATTTGCAATCTCAGAATTTTTATTATAATCAATACTACATTCTGCAAAAATATCTGTTACTTTTTGATAAAATCTTCTTTCACTTGTTCTAATTTCTTTTATAATTTCAAGTAATTCATCAAAATAATCTTTTCCATATTTATTAGGATTTTTTAATTTTTCTTTATTTATACTATATCCTTTTATGATATATGATTTTAAAATCTCTGTCGCCCACTGTCTAAATTTTGTTGCTTTTTTTGAATTTGTCCTATATCCGAACAGCTATTATTAAATCTAAATTGTAATAATCGATATTTCTATTAACCTTACGATTACCTTCGATTTGAACTGTTGGGAAATTCCCAACAGTTGAATCTTTAGATAATTCCTGTTCCTCAAATATATTTTTTATATGTTCACTTATTGTAGATTTATCTTTTTCAAATAACTCAGCAATTTTGTTAAGAGGCAACCATATTGTTTCATCATATAAAAAAGCTTCAATCTCTATTTTATCATTTTCATCTTCATATATAATTAAATCGCCTTTAGTTAATTCGTTCAAATCTATCATCTCCTATCGTTCAAAACATTTGTTTTATTATATCAAGTGTTACTAAAAAAATCAATAAACTTTTATAATTTTCTTATAAAAGTTTTTCTAGTTACATTAACTTTACATTAACATTTCTTTTTAAAGTCTTGAAAATACTGGTATTACGGAGCTTCTTATGCCTATCAAACTGGAGTACGCCTCCAAAAAATTAGTATTTTAAGCAAATGGTACAGAGTATCACAAAGTATCATATAATGCCAAAAAATGCAGAAATGCTCCTTTTGTAAGGGAGTATTTTTCGTTTTAGAAGATAGATACCTATCATAGATTATCACAGTTTTGTATAAAATTTGCTGTACAATTGGTGTAAGCCTTTATAGTAGGGGCGATTAGTAATCGCCCGTGCTCCAACGATTTTTCTATATAAAAATTCATAATTATAGAATATCCTTTGAAGAGCCATAGATGAAATTTCTCCGAGGTCTGCGGGCGAATAATATTCGCCCCTACACTCGCTTTGATACTGTTTTGATATGATATTCTGGTAATGCCCTCTGAATTTTTGCAAAAATATGCAAATTTTTGTTTTGTTCGCTTGTATTTTTCTAATAAATGTTATATAGTTATTTATGAAA
>CAOKMR010000033.1 GCA_948469815.1 uncultured Clostridiaceae bacterium
AAAAGGCAGATTTGGAAAAGAAAAACATCAAAATTTAGGTGTGAAAGTTAAAGTAGTTGCTTAAGTGGTAAGTGGAAACACATAAATTGATTTTTAGAAAATAGAGAAAAGTGTTTGAAATACTAGGAAATTATGATGATTATCAAAGAAAAAGTAGAGTAGAATATAAAAAAATAAAGTAAAACCACGCATAAATATTGACAAATGCGTGGTTTTACTTTAAAATAATGTAGGTGATAAATATGGTATATAATTATAAGGAAATGATAGAAATTTATGGAAATGATTATAATTTGAAAAAAGCATTAAGTAGAAATGAGATTTTTAAACTAGATAAGGGAATATATTCAAGTAAGAAAATAGTTAGTCCGTTAGTAATATACTCAAAGAAATATCCCAATAGCGTTATTACAATGGATAGTGCATACTACTATTATAATTTAACAGATGTAATACCAAGTAAAGTATATTTAGCAACAGACAGAAATACTGATAAAATAAATAATGAGAAAATTGTTCAGACATTTATGTCAAAGGATATATTGTATCAAGGAAGAGTAAATTTGCAAACAAATGATGGAGTAATAAATATTTATGATAGAGAAAGATTATTAATTGAATTAATAAGAAAAAAGAAGCAAATTCCTTTTGACTATTATAAAGAAATTATATCTAATTATAGAGCAATTGTAGAAGAATTAGATATGTATAAAATAGAAGAATATCTAGCATTATTTAAAAATGATATGAATTTATCAAATATACTGCAAATGGAGGTCTTTTAGTGAATATAGAAGAAGCAATTGAAAAGTATCAAGAATTAGGATATGAATTTGAAGAAGCAGAATCAAAAGTTTGCCAAGATATTATTTTGTTAAAAATATCTCAAAGTAAATTCTCTAAAAATATAACAATTAAGGGTGGAGTTGTAATGCACAGTATATCAAATGATATACGTAGAGCAACACAAGATTTAGACTTAGATTTTATAAAGTATTCGTTAGATGATAAATCTATAAAAAATTTTATAAAGATATTAAGTGATATAAATGATGGAATAAAGATAAATATAATAGATAAAATTGTACCATTACATCACCAAGATTATGATGGAAAAAGAGTTAATTTAAAAATAACTGATAATTTCAACAATACTATACATACAAAATTAGACATAGGAGTACATAAATTATTAGAATTAGAACAATAAGAATATTGTTTTTGTCTTGATTTATATAAAAATAGTGCAAATTTATTAATTAATTCTATGGAACAAATTTTTACAGAAAAATTAAAATCACTTTTGAAATTAGGATTTAGATCTACAAGATATAAAGATTTATTTGATTTTTACTATTTAATAGAAAACAATAAATTAGACAAAGAGAAGTTAATAAATTGTATTGACATATTAATTTTTAAAGATGAAACAATGAGAGAAAATACAATTCAAAATATTGTTGATAGAATGAAAGGAACGCTTAATTCTCAAAGATATCGTAATAACTCAAACAGTCCAAAAGTTAATTGGTTAGAAATACCAATCGAAGAAACAATAAATATAGTGTTAGATTATATAAGTAGTTTAGAGAAAATAACATCTTAATAAAATTGAATGTAATGGAGAAAATTTAATAGAATATGAATAAAAGGAGTACTATATATTAAGTTGGAGGAAATATATGATGATAGAAAAAAATATTGAAGATTTAAAATTAATTCAAGTTTTATGGAATTATATGAAGATGAATCAAAGATTGAAACCTTCAGATTGTATTATTGGATTAGGAACTATGGATACAAATGTAGCTAAAGTTGCATCAAAATTATATTTAGATGGTTATGCTGAAAAAATTATATTTTCAGGGGGATTAGGCAAAATTACATATAAATTATGGAATGTAACAGAGGCAGAGAAATTTAAAGAAATTGCAATAAAAAATGGTGTACCAAAAGAAAGAATATGAAAGGTAAAAAATAAAAATGAACCAAAATTGCAAAACTAATAAAATATTTACAGAAGAATTAAAGAGAACATTTCCTATATATATATTAGGTATGGTATTTTATGCTATAGTAATATATATACTATATAAAATCCCAAGAATTATAGGAAATATACTAGATTTATTAATAGAAGGAAATATTAGTAAAGATATTATTATGAATGAAGTACATACATTAGTATTTTATTCAGTTATAATGATTATCCCAAGAATTATACATAGAACTTTATTCTTTACTAGAGCAAGAATATCAGACACATATTTAAGAAGCAAGGTAATAGAACATTTGCAATCAGTAAAACCAGAATATTATGATAAAGAAGACAAAGGAGTATTTCTTGCATACTTATCAAAGGAAATATTATCAATAAGAAAATTTTTTGGAAATGCATTTCATTATATGTCAAGATTAATTATATCACCTATTATAGGGTTAATTGTCATAGGCAAAGATTTTAATATAATTTTAATGCTCTCAATATTACCATTTTTTCCAATTGCTATGTATTTTTTATATAAACTATATAAAAAGCAGGGAGAATTACTTGAGAGAGAAAGAAAAGTATATATAGATTTATCAAAAAATATAGAACAAAATACATCTGGTTTTAGTTTAATAAAACTATATAATGAACAAAAAAATCAAAGAGAAAAATTTGATAAAGTCAATCAAGAAACATACAAATCAGATGTTAATGTTGGAGCCGTAATCTATAAAATGGATATGGTAGCAAACATTTTATATGCGGCATGTTATTGTGTGGGATTTTCAGTTGGATTGATTTTAATTAATAAAGGGTTATTAACTATTGGAGAGTTAACAGCATATATTTCTTGTATAGCATTTGCAATATCAGAAATTGTAAACTCAATAGAGCCATTACTTACAGGAATATCTAATTTTAAAATAGCTAGTAGAAGATTTAATTATTTTTTTGGATTGGATACTTATAAAAAAGAAGGTAGAAAATTAGAAAAAATTGATAAAATAGAGATAAAAAATCTTAGTTATAGTTATGAAAAAGATGGAAAATTAGCAATAGATAATATAAATATGACAATAAAAAGAGGAGAAAAGATTGGTATTGTTGGTAAAGTTGGAAGCGGAAAGACAACACTTATGAATATATTAGCAGGATTTTATGAGGTTCCCCCCGATACAATATTTATAAATGAAATTGATATAAATGAGTATTCAAGAGAGAGTATATTTGAAAATATTGGATATGCAATGCAAAAAAATGTTATTACAGATGACACTATAACAAATAATATTGATATTGTAAATGAAAGTACATATAAAGAGATAGAGCAAATAAGTGAAAAAGCCAATATATTAGAAGACATAAAAGAAATGCAAGATGGATTTGAAACAAAAATAGGAGAAAATGGAATCAAAATATCAGGAGGTCAAAAACAGAGAATACAAATTGCAAGAAATCTATTAAATGTTAGAAATATAAATATATTTGACGATACATTATCTGCACTTGATATTGAAACTGAAAAGAAAGTAATACAAGAGATAGAAAATCAAATAGGAAATAAAATACTTATACTTATTTCAAATAAAATAAGTATGATGGAAAAAATGGACAAAGTATTTTTGTTAGTAGATGGAAAGATTTGTGATAGTGGAACACATAAGGAAATGCTTGAAAACAGCACACTCTATAATGAACTAAATACCTATGAGAAAGTAGGTGTTATATCATGAAAAAAATCATAAAAAAGTATGTTAAATCAATAATAATTATAGGTATACTATTATTAACCAGTGATTTTTTATCAGCATTACCACCATATATAGTAAAGCAAGTTGTAGATATTGATTTTACAAAAGAAAATATAATTCAAACAATATTATTTTTTATATTTATCTATACATCTATACATTTAGGTAGACTAATATTTAAGTATATAAGAGACGTAGCAATAAACGTAACTATATGTAAAATTTTAAGAGATATTAGAAAAACATTATTTGACAAGATTTTAAATTTTAAAATGAGTACTTTTAATAAATATAACTCTTCAGAATTATACACTAGATTAACATCAGATGTAGATAATTTATTTGAACTATTTTTTGGGTTTTTATATGATATTTTAAGTAACATATTATATATAGTATTTATGATAATTATGATGTTTGTAGCTAACATTAATTTAGCAGTTATTGGTGCAATTACTATAATACTTATTTCAATTATTGTATATAAATTTACCAAAGAATTAGGAAAATTAGATAATGAAGTTTTAAAGAAAAGAGACAAAGAACATAAAGAATTTTCTGAATTATACAATAAAAGTAAATTGACTTATCTTTTTAAATTACAAAATAAAAATATTAATAAAATGAATGATTTATTTTATTCAGAATTAAAAATAAGAAGAAAGTATATATTTATACATCATTTTCCATATTGGATAATAGCAGTGATACAAGCAATAGGAATTTATGCTATTATATATTATGCTTTAAATATTAATGTAGCTATATCATTAGGAAGCATCTATCTAGTCTTATACTATACAAAAGAATGTAAAACACCACTTGAAGAAATTTGTAACCAGTTAGAAGAACTACAAACATGTATAAATTCATATAAAAGGATAAAAGTCTTATTAAATGAAACAGAAGAAGAAAATATTGAAAACGGAGATTATATAGAAAATCTAATTGGAGATATAGAATTTCAAAATGTATCAATGAAATATGAAAAAGATACTATACTAAAAAATATATCATTTATAATAAAAAAAGGAACAAAGGTTACTATTGCAGGAAGAACAGGTGTAGGAAAGACAACAATTACAAATGTATTAATGAAATTATATGATATAGAAAATGGAAAAATATTAATTGATAATAAAGATATTTCACAAATATCCACAAAATGTCTAAGAGATAATATTTCTTACATATCACAAAATCCTTATATATTTACAGATACAATAAGAAATAATATAACGCTAGGAAACAAAAATATAACAGATGAACAAATAAATCAATTAGTACATGAAATGGGAGTAGAAAACTTATTTAGTAAATTAGAAAACGGCTTAGATACAAAAATAAAACTTATGAAAGTATCCTATGGAGAATTACAGATAATAGCTTTTATAAGAGCCATAGTGCATAAAGCAAATTTTTATATATTTGATGAACCAACTTCAAATATAGATTTACAAACAGAAAACATGATACAAAATATAATAGATAAAATTTCAGAGAAAAGCACAGTAATTATAATAGCGCATAGAAAATCAACAATTGAAAGTTCAGATAAAATAATATACTTAAAAGATGGGCAAATAGATAGAATAGTACATAAAGAAAGTGTATAAAAGTTAGATAAGGAAGCAAGGTGAAAAGAACTTTTATGTTTAAAATTATTATAGTAGAAGATGATAAAGAAATAAGAGAAGAACTAAAAATATTATTAGAAAACAGTGGATATGAAGTACAAATAATCTCAGACTTTGAACACATTATTGAAAAAATTATAGAAGAGCAAGTTCATTTAATATTATTAGATATAAACTTGCCAAACAAAGATGGATTTGAAATCTGTAGTAAAATAAGAGCAAAATCAAAAGTACCAATTATATTTGTAACTAGTAGGAACAATTCAATGGATGAATTAAAAGGAATAATGCTAGGAGGAGACGACTATATAGAAAAGCCATATAATGTACCAATACTGCTTGCAAGAATAAAAAATTTATTAAACAGAACATATTTAGAAGAAAGAGAAAGCAAAATAGAGTATAAAGGTATTACTTTGGAGGTTTTAAAATCTAAAAAAACTTATAATAAAAAAGAAATAGAATTAACAAAAACAGAAATAAAAACATTACATTATCTTTTTAAAAACAAAGACAAAATAATACCAAGAGCAGACATAATAGACTTTTTGTGGGACAATGAAGTATATGCAGATGATAATAGTTTAAGTGTAATTATTACAAGGTTAAGAGAAAAATTAAAAGAAATAGGAATAGAAAATTTAATTGAAACAAAAAGAGGACAAGGATATAAAATATGAAATTGGGTAGATACATAAAAGATAAAATAAATTTTATATTAGCATACATAATATATATCATCATAATAATAAGCTATACAAATGCTATGGGAGTAGATAAAAATGTAATATTAGTTATATCAATAATGCCTACTATATTTTTTATAGTGGGATTTATTACAAGTTATATTATAAAAAATAGATATATAAAAGACATAGAAAAAACTATGGAAGGCTTACAAGAGAAATATTTAATATCAGAAATAATTAAAAAACCTAGAAGAGAAGAAAATCTAGCATATTATAAAATATTAAAAAAAGCTAATAAATCTATGATAGACAATGTATCAGAAATAATATATTCAAAAAAGGAATATAAAGAATACATAGAAAGTTGGGTACATGAGATAAAAATACCAATCACATCAGCAAAACTATTATGTGAAAATAATAAATCAGATATAACAAATAAAATAGATGAAGAATTAGAGGAAATCAATAACTTTGTAGAACAAGCCTTATTTTATGCAAGACTTGAGCAAGTATCAAATGATTTCATGATAAGAAAAATAGAAATAGCAGAAATAATAAAAAATGTACTCGCAAGAAATAAAAAAATAATGATACAAAACAATATGAAAGTAGAAATAAGAAATATTGATGTATCAGTCTATACAGATGAAAAATGGCTAGAGTTCATATTAAATCAAATAATAATAAATGCAATAAAATATAAAAAAGAATATGACTCAAAAGTAACAATAGAAGCAATAGAAAACAAAGAGGACATAAAAATATTAATAAAGGACAATGGAATAGGAATAAAAGAGAGTGAAATAAACAGAATATTCGAAAAAGGTTTTACAGGAACAAATGGAAGAAAATTAAACAAAAAGTCAACAGGAATAGGGCTGTATTTATGTAATAAATTATGTAAAGAACTAAACATAGAAATAGAAGCGCAAAGCAAAGAAAATGAATATACCCAAATAAACCTAAAAATTCCAAAAAGTAAAAAGGGGGAATAGAAAGAAATATTACAAAACTGTAAGATAAAAGCAAACTACTTCTATATGAAACTAATAAAAAATAATATAAACTTAATATGAAATCAAAAAATAAAGGAGTGAATACTTTGAAAAAAATATTAAAAGTAGAAAAAATACAAAAATACTATGGAAATAAAGACAATATAACAAAAGCAATAGATGGTATTAGTTTTGATGTAGAAGAAGGGGAATTTATAGGAATAATGGGAGCAAGTGGAAGTGGTAAAACAACACTTCTAAACTGTATATCAACTATAGATACAGTAAGTTCAGGGCATATTTATTTAGATGAGCAAGACATTACAGAAATAGAAGAAAAAGAAATCTGTAAATTTAGAAGAAAAAATTTAGGATTTATATTTCAAGATTTTAATTTATTAGACACATTAACAATAGAAGAAAACATTGCTTTAATATTAACAATAAATAAAATTCCACAAAAAGAAATTGATAAAAAAATAGAAGAAATTACACAAAAATTAGGAATAGAAGAAATATTAAATAAATATCCATATCAAGTATCAGGAGGACAAAAACAGAGATGTGCGTGTAGTAGAGCAATAATAAACAGACCCAAAATAATATTAGCAGATGAACCAACAGGAAGCCTAGACAGTAAATCAGCAAAACAATTATTAGAAATAATGGAAGACATGAATAAAAACATGAAAGCCACAATTCTAATGGTAACACATGATCCATTATCTGCAAGTTACTGTAGTAAAATTTTATTCGTAAAAGACGGAAAAATTTTTAATAAGATAGAAAAAGGAGAAAAACAAACAAAAGAATTCTATAATGAAATATTAGATGTATTAGCACTTCTTGGAGGTGACCAAAGAAATGTTAGGTAAATTATCTTTAAGAAATGCAAAAAGACAAGCAAAAGATTATATCATATACTTTATAACAGTAATAATATCAGTATCACTAATGTTTAGTTTCAACTCGATAGCAGTATCAGAAGATATAAATGAATTATCAACATATATGCAAAGCTTTTCAAAATGTATCACAGGAATAAGTATAATCATTATTTTAATTATGTCTTGGTTAATAAATTACACAATGAAATTTATGCTAGAAAAAAGAAGCAAAGAATTTGGGATATATGAGATATTAGGAATAGAGAAAAAATCAATTAGTAATATGTTTACACTAGAAAATCTTATAATAGGAAGTATAGCATTTTTAATAGGAATTGGAGTAGGAACATTCTTATATCAGATATTCACTACAATAATTATGAAACTATTTAATCAACCATATCAAATTGGAATATCTTTTAATTTAAAAGCAATATGGATGACATCAATCTACTTTTTTGGTATATTTGTATTAGTATTATTAAATTGTAGAAGAAAAATAAACAAGACAAAAGTACACGATTTACTATATGCAGACAAGAAAAACGAAAATAGTATAATAAAAAAATCAAAAGGAAATATAGTAATATTTATATTATCAATAATTTTATTAATAGGAGCTTTGTTTTTAACAAATAAAGAATTCAAATCGCCAGAAAATATGAATGCTAGAAATGTATTTATAGCAATAATAATGCTAATAATAGGAATTTATCTATTCTATATTAGTATATCTAGTTTTATAGTAAAAAGGTACTTAGACAACAAATCAAAAAAATACAAAAAAGACAATATGTTTTTATTTAGAAACCTAACATCAAAAATTAATACAATGAGTGTAACAATTGGAACAATAGCTGTAATGTTTACAATAATATTAATAGGAGGAAATGTAGCATTACTCTTAAATAATATGTTAAGCAACGAATTAGAAATGGGTTATCCATATGAAATCATGATTAGTACAGATGACGGTGATTTTACAAAATTCAAACAATACATAAAAGAAAATGCAAAAATAAAAGATATGTATGAATATAGAATATATAATATTGGAAATTTAAATATATCAAAGGCATTTAAAGGAACAGTATTTGAAGGAACTACAGAGAATGAACTAGAATGTATATTAGGTTTAACAGAATATAATAGATTAAGGGAAATACTTGGATACGAAAAAATGAATTTACAAGAAGATGAAATTATTATTCATTCTTTAAAAACAGCAGAAAAAATACTTGAACAATTCAAGCAAGAAAGTGATATAATAACAATAGTAAATAAAAATATGAAAATAAAAGATATTAAAGGTGAACATTTAGCACAAATTGGATTTAATGGATATATCTATACAATTATAGTACCAGATAGTTTAATTCCATTAATAAGTGAAGAAGAAGCAAAATTAAAAAATCAAGTTAATACAGAAGAAGGACAAATTAAAGATGAGCAAGAATATGGAGAAACAAATATCTACACATTTGATTATAGTTATAATTTAGTTGTACAAACAGAAGAAGCTACAAATGAAAAATTCTATAATGATTTAAAAGAGTTCATAAAAAGAGAGCATATACCACTTATAGGAGAAATTGACGGAAAAACAGAAGAATACCATATGGAAATACCACATGGAAGTGTTCAGACAAGAGGAGAAAGAATAAGTGAATCAAAATCATTTTATGCAATAATTTCATTCTTAGCCTTTTATATAGCATTAATCTTTGTAATGGCAACCGCTACATTACTTGCAATACAACAATTAAGTGAATCAGAGAAATATAAATACAGATATGAACTATTAAAAAAATTAGGAATTGACGAATTGCAAACTAATAGGATAATATTTAAACAACTATTCATGTATTTTGCTATTCCATTACTAATTCCAATTATAGTAAGCATACCAGCAATAATAATTATTGGAAACATATTTACAATAGCAGTAACAATAGAAGAAATTTTAAAAAATATTGCAATAATACTTGGAATGTTTATACTAGTATATGGAATATATTTTATTGCAACAGATATACAATTTGAAAGAAATGTAAATGGAAATTAAAATATAAAGCCACATAAGGACGCCCAAGGAGGCGTCCTTAAATAAATCTAAGTTTACAAACAAAAATTTGTAAAAACTATTGAATATATAAAATAAATATGATAAAATATATCAGTGTTTGACACAAAATATATAAAAAAGGGAATGACGAAATGAATGATAAGATAGTAATAAAAGGAGCAAAAGAACATAATCTAAAAAACATAAACCTTGAAATCCCAAGAGACAAATTAGTTGTAATTACAGGGCTTTCAGGTTCAGGAAAATCATCCTTAGCATTTGATACATTATATGCAGAAGGTCAAAGAAGATATGTAGAAAGTTTATCCTCATATGCAAGGCAATTTTTAGGAATAATGGAAAAACCAGATGTTGAATCAATAGAAGGACTTTCACCAGCAATATCAATAGACCAAAAAACAACATCAAAAAATCCAAGGTCAACAGTAGGAACAGTAACAGAAATATATGACTATATTCGTTTATTATATGCAAGAATAGGTGTAGCATACTGCCCAAACTGTGGAAAGAAAATAGAAAAACAAACATTAGACCAAATAATAGATGATATATTAAAATTACCAGAAGGAGCTAAAATTCAAATTTTAGCCCCAATCATACGAGGAAGAAAAGGAGAATTTGTAAAACAATTAGAAAGTTATCAAAGGCAGGGATTTGTAAGAGCTAGAATAGATGGAGAAATGGTAGAACTAACAGATGATATACAAATAGATAGAAAGAAAAAACACAATATAGAATTAGTAGTAGATAGATTAGTTATAAAAGAAGACATTAGGAACAGGTTAGCAGAATCAATAGAAGTATCTTTAAAAAATGCAAATAACATAGTATTAGTTGAAATCTCAGAAAAAGACAATAAATACGAAAAAATGTATAACACAAATTACTCATGTGTAGACTGTGGAATAAGTATAGAAGAACTAACACCAAGGATGTTCTCATTTAATAATCCATTTGGTGCATGTCCAGCATGTACAGGAATTGGATATTTAATGAAAATGGACGAAGACTTAATAATTCCAGATAAGAATAAAACTTTATATGATGGAGTAAAAGCATTTGGTTCAAGTACAATGAAAAAAGGGGACACCATGGCAAAAATGTACTTTGAAAGTATTGGAAAATATTATGGAGTCAACATAAAACAACCAATAAAAAAATTACCAAGAGAATTCTTAGAAAAAATTTTATATGGTACAGGAGACGAAAAAATAGACTTTGAATATGAATCTCCATTTGGAATAAGAAAATTCACAACTCCATTTGAAGGAGTAATTCCAACACTAGAAAGAAGACACAATGAAACAAAATCACAAGGAATGAGAGATTTCTATGAAATGTACATGAGTGAATCAGACTGTCCTGTATGCAAAGGAGCAAGGTTAAAAAAGGAAAGTTTAGCAGTAAAAATTGAAGACAAAAATATTAATGAACTAACAGAAATGTCAATAGATAAGATAAAGCACTTTTTAAATAATCTAAAACTAACAAAACAAGAAGCAATGATTGCTGATATGATACTAAAAGAATTAAACAAAAGACTACAATTTTTATTAGATGTTGGACTTGAATATTTAACACTATCAAGACCAGCAGGAACATTATCAGGAGGAGAAGCACAACGTATACGTCTTGCAACACAAATAGGTTCAAGTTTAACAGGAGTACTTTACATATTAGATGAACCAAGTATAGGATTACATCAAAGAGACAACGAAAAACTAATAGCAACACTAAAAAAATTAAGAGACTTAGGAAACTCAGTATTAGTTGTAGAACATGATGAAGACACAATGTATGCAGCAGACCAAATAGTAGATATTGGACCAGGAGCAGGAGTACATGGAGGAAATGTATTAGGACAAGGAACAGCAGAAGAAATAAAACTAATACAAGGGTCAGAGACAGGAGCATATTTAAGTGGAAGAAAGAAAATAGAAGTACCAAAGAAAAGAAGAAAATCAAATGGAAAATCAATAGAAATTATAGGTGCAAGTCAAAACAACTTAAAAAACATAAATGTTAAATTTCCATTAGGAGTATTCACATGTGTTACAGGAGTTTCTGGTTCTGGAAAAAGTACACTAGTAAATGACATTTTATATAAAACAATATCAAGAGATTTAAACGGTGCAAATGAAAAACCAGGAAAATGTAAAGAAGTAAAAGGAATAGAAAACATAGATAAAATAATAAACATAGACCAATCACCGATAGGGAGAACACCACGTTCTAATCCAGCGACATATACAGGAGTATTTGATGACATAAGAGAAATTTTTGCTACAACAAATGAAGCAAAAATGAGAGGATATCAAAAAGGAAGATTTAGTTTCAATGTCCCAGGAGGAAGATGTGAAGCTTGCAATGGAGACGGTTCTATAAGAATTGAAATGCACTTTTTACCAGACATTTATGTACCATGTGAAGTATGTGGAGGAGCTAGATATAACAGAGAAACACTAGAAGTAAAATATAAAGGAAAAAGTATATCAGATGTACTTGACATGACAGTTGAAGAAGCCTTAGAATTCTTTGAAAACATACCTAAAATCAAGCAAAGAATACAAACCTTAAATGATGTAGGACTAGGATATATAAAACTAGGACAACCCTCAACAACACTATCAGGAGGAGAAGCACAACGTGTAAAACTTGCAACAGAATTATCAAAAAGAGCAACAGGAAAAACGCTATATATACTAGACGAACCAACAACAGGACTTCATATAGCAGATGTACATAGACTAGTAGACATATTACAAAGATTAGTAGACACAGGAAACTCAATAATAGTAATAGAACATAATTTAGACTTAATAAAAGCCTGTGACTATATAGTAGACTTAGGACCAGAAGGAGGAGACGGCGGAGGAACCATAGTACAAGTGGGGACACCAGAACAAATAGTAAAAAACGAAAAGAGCTATACAGGTAGATTTCTGGAAAAATATTTGTGAAAAAACATGGGAAATTTGTGAAACAAATTTCACTTGGTTTTTAAAGAACAAATAGTAAAAAACGAAAAGAGCTATACAGGCAAGTTTCTGGAGAAATATTTAAATTAAGATTGGGCACGAATTTTCGTGCCCACTGAAATTATCTATCGTTGTTTTGATTTTGGTTGTTGTTATTGTTATTATTGTTGTTGTTATTTTTATTGTTGTTTTTCTTTTCTTTTGACATAATAAATGCACCTCCAATACAATTAAGTATAAACATATTATGAACTAAAAAACGTAAAATATACATTTATAAAAAAATTATAAATTCTTATTTTTTGTTTAAATAAATTATAGAGAATTATAATTATACGTTGTAGGGGCGATTAATAATCGCCCGTCCTTCAAAGAAACTTCTAATTTCTAACCTCTAAACAATAGACAGCAAACAATTTTAGGTGTATAATATGTAACTGAAATAACATAAAAAGAATATAATAATATGAAAATTATTATGGAGGTCAAAATGTCATATAAAAATGAAAGATTAGAAGAATTCAATAATTATTTAAAAAATAGAAAAGTAGCAATAATTGGACTTGGAGTTAGTAACATTCCCTTATTAGATTATATGAACGAAAAAGAAGCTAGAGTAACGGTTTTTGATGATAGAACAATAGACAAAATACCAATGGAAGCACTTGAAAAAATCAGAAAATATGAAATAAACTCTTATTTTGGAGAAGAAAGTTTAAAAAACTTAAAAGGATTTGATATTATTTTTAGGTCTCCAAGTTGTATGCCAAATAGAGAAGAATTGCAAGAAGAGGTAAAACGTGGAGCAGTACTTACTTCAGAAATAGAAATGGTATTACAAATGTCTCCATCAACAATAATAGGAGTTACAGGCAGTGATGGAAAGACTACAACGACCACTCTAATATATGAAATAATAAAAGCAAAAGGATATAAATGTTTTTTAGGAGGAAACATAGGAACACCGTTATTTACAAAAATAAAGGAAATGATGCCAGAAGATATAGTTGTGCTAGAAATGAGTAGTTTTCAATTAATGGGAATGGAAATTAGTCCTCAAATTTCAGTAATTACCAACATATCGCCAAACCATTTAAACATACATAAAGATTATGAAGAATATATAGATGCAAAAAAAAATATATTCAAATATCAAGATGATAATGGAGTTATAGTATTAAACTATGATAATGAGATTACAAGAAAGCTTGCAAATGAAGCAAATGGAAAAGTTAGATTTTTTAGTAGTAAAGAAAAATTATCAGATGGAATAATTTTAGATGATGGAATAATAAAAGAATGTAAAGATAAAGTAAGAAGACATATATTAGACACTAAAAATATAAAACTAAGAGGGAATCACAACTATGAAAATGCTTGTGCAGCAATTGCCACAACTGAAGGACTAGTAGATATAGATACACAAATTGATGTAATATCAAATTTTGAAGGAGTTGAACATAGACTAGAGTTAGTAAAAGAAATTGATGGAGTCAAATGGTATAATGATTCAATAGGAACAAGTCCAACAAGAACAATGGCAGGATTACATTCTTTTGATGAAGACATAGTTTTAATTGCAGGAGGATATGATAAACACTTAGATTATAAACCACTTGCAAAGCCAATATTAGAAAAAGTAAAAACTCTAATATTAATGGGGCAAACAGCTGATAAAATATTCTATGCAGTAAAAGAAGAAGCTGAAATTCAAAATAAACAAATAGAGACGTATGTATGTGATAGTTTAGAAGATACAGTAAAAATGGCACATAAAGTTGCTAAGCAGGGTCAAATAGTATTATTCTCTCCAGCAAGTGCAAGTTTTGATTTATTTAAAAATTTTGCAGAACGTGGAAAGAAATTTAAAGAATTAGTAAATAGGATATAAAACTTATGGAGTTAGAACACTGTTCTAACTCCATAAGTTTTATATAAATTTCTAAATTTTTCAATTGACTTTTGTATAATGAGATAATATAATAAAAAATGTAGAATAATGTAGAAAGTGAAGGAAAAATGATGATAGAGGGATATGAACTTAGTAAATACTTAGATCCAGTTACTGTAAGGATTATGAACTTTATACACAAAGCTAAATGTTTATATACATGCACAGAAGATAATAATAGTAAAGTTTTAAAATATTCATATTTAAATTTATGTACATATAATAGAGAAAGTGAAGAACAAGACTATATTGATTTATTAGCTGTTAACTTTGCAAATTATAATATGATGAGAGAAACAAGTAATTGGACTATTGAATATAATCAATATTCAGAAAGCATTAGAAGAAAATGCAATTGGTGTGGTGTAAAAACAGAATTTTGTCCAATAAAAGCATATGCAGATTTAAAAAACTATGCAAACCATAATAAATTAGATATAGACAAACTAATGGAAAAATTAGTAGACGAGCCAGTAAATAAAAGCATAAATAATGAAGTCTTAGAAAGAAATGTAGCAAATAAAATTATAAAGTTAAGTAAAGAATTCTCAGAATTAAGAATAGCACAATTATTAGTTGAAACAAAGGCTGTGAAGTTAATAGAAGCTGTAGATAATATAGTTATGTATAATAGAATAGACCTAAAAATTAATAGTGACTCACTAATAAATAATTTATATAATTATTATACAGGTATGGGAAATACAATAGAAGAAAGATTATATTTAGATAATTTAGAAGAAAATAAAGGAATATCAATGTATGAATGTTCACCATATAAAATAGCAGCATATGTTTTATATTTATGTGCAATAGAAAAATTAAACCCTAAAAAAGTATTAGAAAGGGCTATATATAAATGTGGAAATATAGCAGAAAGCAAATTTAATACTTATTATAAATGGTATGTATATCAAATAAACAATTTAGACTGTGAGCAAGAGGTAAAAAGAGAATTAATAGAAATGATAACTTATATTAGAAACTATCATATAAAATATCAATATCATTTGCCATATGTCCAATTAAATATAAACTTGCAAATTGAGGATGAAAGTTTATTAGAAAAAATAATGTCTATTATATATAGATTTGCTACAAGCTGTGGATATATAAAAGAAAAAATGTCAATTATAGATACCGAATTTTTATATAATAAATGTGAAAAAGATGCAGAAATAATTAATAATATAGATAAAATGTATAAAGACAGTGGAATGGTTGTAATAAAAGAAATCGAAAAAATATCACTATCGCAAAGTAAAATGGAAAATCTATTTTATTCAATAGAAAGTAGTATGAAAATATATGATAGAAATATTACTGTAATAGCATCAAAAAATGATATAACAAAATTTATAAAAGGTTACCCAGTGCTTCAAGGAAGAATTAGACATAATATAAAAATAAATGAATACAGTTTAGAAAAATTACAAAATAAAATAATGAATAGATTAAAAAACAATTATGAAGTTTCAATAGAAATTGAAAGAAACATAAAAAAATTTATTGAAGATGATTATAGGCAAAGTGCTATAAAAAATAATGATTACATAGAAAGTTTATATAAAGATATTGTATATAACAATTTTAATAAAACCAATGTGTCTAATGAATTAAAAGATGACAGAAGCATATATGATAAAAAAATATGTAATGGAACCTCAAAGAAGAATATAGAAGACTTAATAGGACTAGAAGAAATAAAAAGAGAAGTTCAGAAATTTAGAAATTTATTAATATTTAACAAAAAAATATCAAATAAATTAGAAAATAAAAACATGAATATGAATATGCTATTCTTAGGAAATCCGGGAACAGGAAAAACAACAGTTGCAAGTATAATGGCAGATATTTTATTTGAATTAGGTTATATCAAGAAAAATAAATTCATAGATGTAACAGCAAAAGATTTAGTAGCAGAATATGTAGGGCAAACAGCTATAAAAACATCTAGGATAATAGAAAATGCATTAGATGGAGTATTATTTATAGATGAAGCATACTCAATAGTATCTGCAAATAAAAATGCAAGTTTTGGAGAAGAATCTATTGCAACATTAGTACAAGCTATGGAAAAATATAAAGATAGATTAGTTGTAATTTTCGCAGGATATACATTAGAGATGAAGAGCTTTTTAGACTCGAATCCAGGTATCGCCTCAAGAATAGGATATACATTTGAATTTAGTAACTACACTACAGAAGAATTGATACAAATATTAGATAATTATGCTTCAAGTAAAGGATTTACAGTTGAAGAAGAAGCTAAAAAGGGAATAATTGAAATAATAGAAGTAGATAAAAATACTAGAAATTTTGGTAATGCAAGATTTATGATTAATCTATTTGAAAGATTAGTTATGGTTCATGCTCAAGAATTCGATGAAAATAATCTAATGACTATAACTAAAAAAGACATAGTAGGACTTAGAAATGAAAGCTATAGTTTAAAGAAAAGTACAGAAGAGATACAAGGAGAACTTTCAAAATTAGTAGGATTAACTAATGTAAAAAAAGAATTAGATGGTTTAATAGACTTAGTAATGTTAAACAACAAATTAGAGAAAAGAATACCATTAAATTTAAACATGATATTCATAGGAAATCCAGGAACAGGAAAAACTACAGTAGCAAGGATTTTTGCTGAAGTTTTATATAATTTAGGATATATAAAAAATAATAAACTAATAGAGGTAACAGGAAAAGACTTAATTGGGGAATATGTAGGACAAACATCAAATAAAACAGCAAAAGTACTAGAAAATGCATTAGATGGATTATTATTTATAGATGAAGCATATACACTAATGAATCAAGCAGGAAATAATGGTAATTATTCACAAGATGCAATATCAACAATAACAAAATATATGACAGACTATGAAGGAAGAATAACAATTATATTTGCAGGTTATAAAGAAGAAATGAAGGAATTCTTAGAATTAAACTCTGGTTTAATTTCTAGGGTAGGAGAAACAATAGAATTTGGAGATTACTCAGAAGAAGAATTACTAACAATATTTAAGAAAGAAGTAGAAAAATCAGAATTTACAATAGACAAAAATGCAGAAGAAGCAATATTAAGCATAATAAAAGAAAATATTAAAACAAAAAACTTCGGTAATGCAAGATTTGTAATAAATGTATTTAAGAAAACTTTAATGAAGCATGCAAAAAGATGTAGAGAAATTCAAGACATGAAAGAATTAAAAACAATAACGATAGAAGATATACCTGAGATTGAAATACACAAAGAAAAAAGGATAGGTTTTTAGAAAAAATAAAATTATAAAAGAAGTGATATATATAATGCCAACAATATATCATTTCTTTTTTTAATAATTATAAAAAAATCACCCTGAAAATTTAAAAATACTATTGACAAACTTATAGGTTAATGTTAATATATAGGTGTGTGTGGGTTATAGTCCCAAAGGTTAAGCGGTACATTGTATAAAAATGCAATGTACTTTTTCCTTTTTAATTATATTAAATTCCATATTAAGATATTATAAAAATGAAGGGCATGGTGTTGCCTAAGCCGCTACCGTGTAATTATAATTTTATATAATGCTTAAAAACATATAATCATCCCAACAACGTTCAATTCATTTATTAATTACCTGAATTGTAATCCTAATATGTTACAGTTTCATTACAATATATGACTACCTGAATTGTAACACAGTACAAAAAAATCCATAAAAAATCTGTAAAATTTCTCTTGTAAAAAATATAAAAAAGTGATATAGTATATTTTTAGAAAAAAACGTAAGTGAAAGGAAAAGGTATAATGGGAATATTTAGCAAAATTTTTAAATCATATTCAGAAAGAGAAGTACAAAGGATAATGCCACTTGTGGATAAAATAAATAGTCTAGAGGAGGAAATATCTAAACTATCAGATATAGAATTAACAAATAAAACTGAGGAATTCAAAAATAGACTACAAAATGGAGAAACATTAGATGATATTTTAACTGAGGCATTTGCAGTAATGAGAGAAGCATCTAAAAGAGTTTTAGGAATGAGACACTTTGATGTTCAATTAATTGGTGGAATTATTTTACACCAAGGAAGAATTTCAGAAATGAAAACAGGAGAAGGAAAAACCTTAGTAGCAACTCTTCCAGCATATTTAAATGCATTATCAGGAAATGGAGTTCATGTAGTTACAGTAAACGATTACTTAGCTACACGTGATAGTGAATGGATGGGAAAAGTCTATAAATTTTTAGGACTAACAGTAGGACTAGTTATAAGTGGTATGAGACCAGAAGAAAAACAAAAAGCATATGGAGCAGACATTACATATGGAACAAATAATGAGTTTGGATTTGATTATCTAAGAGATAATATGGTTATATATAAAAATCAAGCTGTGCAAAGAGGATTAAACTTTGCAATTGTAGACGAAATAGACAGTATATTAATAGATGAAGCACGTACACCGTTAATAATCTCTGGAAAAGCAGCAGCTTCATCAGAAATGTATAAAAAAGCAAACGACTTTGTAAAAAAACTTACACCAAAAGTAATAGTAGAAGAAGATGTAAAGGATGTAGATCAAGCAGAAGATAATGAAAAATATGACTATATAGTAGACTTAAAAGCAAAATCAGCATCACTTACAGCAAAAGGTATAGATAAAGCTGAAAAATCATTTAATGTAGAAAATTTAGATGACTTGGACAACTCTGATTTAGTTCATCATATAAATCAAGCATTACGTGCACATGGAATAATGAAAAGAGATATAGATTACATTGTAAAAGATGGAGAAGTATTAATTGTAGATGAATTCACAGGACGTATAATGTATGGTAGACGTTATAACAATGGTTTACATCAAGCAATAGAAGCAAAAGAAGGAGTAAGAATCGCAGATGAATCAAAAACACTAGCAACAATAACATTCCAAAACTATTTTAGAATGTATTCAAAACTTTCAGGAATGACAGGTACAGCAATGACAGAAGAAGCAGAATTCCAAGAAATATATAAATTAGATGTTATAACAATACCTACAAATAAGCCAATGATAAGAAATGACTTAAACGATGTAATATACAAAAATGAAAAAGCCAAATTTAATGCAATTGTAGAAGAAATTAAAGCAAGTCATGAAAAAGGTCAACCAGTACTAGTAGGTACAATTTCAATTGAAAACTCAGAAAAAATAAGTAATATATTAAAAAGAGAAGGAATACCACATCAAGTATTAAATGCAAAATTCCATGAAAAAGAAGCAGCAATCATAGCACAAGCAGGTAAATACGGTGCAGTAACAATTTCTACAAACATGGCAGGACGTGGTACAGATATTATACTAGGAGGAAACTCTGAATTCCTAGCAAAGCAAGAAATGAAAAGAAAAGGATATTCAGATGAGTTAATAGAACAAGCAAATGCCTATAATGAAACAGATAATGGAGAGGTATTAGAAGCAAGAAAATTATTTAGGGAACTAGAAAAGAAATTTGATGAAGAAATAAAAGAAGAAAAAGAAAAAGTAATTGAAGCTGGTGGTTTAAAAATCATAGGAACAGAAAGACATGAATCAAGAAGAATTGACAATCAGTTAAGAGGACGTAGTGGACGTCAAGGAGATGTCGGAGAATCTAAATTCTTTATAGGACTTGATGATAACTTAATGAAAATATTTGGTGGAGATGTAATTACAAATATATATGATAAAATAGGTGCTGATGAAGACATGCCTATTGAAGCCAAAATGCTATCAAATGCAGTAGAAAATGCACAAAAAAGAGTTGAAGGAAGAAACTTTAGTATTCGTAAAAATGTATTACAATATGATGATGTCATGAATACACAAAGAGAAATAATATATGGGCAAAGAAGAGATGTATTAGATGGCAAAAATCTAAAAGAAAGCATAATAAAAATGATTGAACCAGTAGCAACTGAAGTAGTTTCAAATTTCTTTGGAACAGATGAAAACATAAGTAAAGAATCTTTAGCACAAGAAATAAAAAATAACTTTGGAATTAGTGAATTAGAAGCTCTAAAAGAGGAAAATTTAAATCAAGCTAATGTGATAAATGAAATAGTAGAAAAGTCAAAGCAAAAATATGAAGAAAAAGAACAAGAACTCGGAGAGCAAGAAATAAGAGAGCTAGAAAGAGTAGTAATGTTAAAAGTAGTAGACCAAAAATGGATGGATCATATAGATGCAATGGACGACTTAAAAGAAGGAATTGGTTTACGTGCTTATGGACAAAAAGATCCAGTAGCTCAATACAGAATAGAAGGATTTGACATGTTTGACGCAATGGTAGCAGAAATACAAAAAGATGTAGTAAAAATTTTATTAAACATTCAAAAAGCAGGAGAATTAAAAAGAGAGCAAACAGCAAAAATAACATCTGTTGCTCAAGCAACATTAGACAGTATAAATGTAGTATCAGAAAATAAACAAGTACCAGAACAATCAGATGTAAAAAGAACACCTGTAGTAAATCAAGGACCAAAAGTAGGAAGAAATGATCCTTGTCCATGTGGAAGTGGGAAGAAGTACAAAAACTGCTGTGGAAGAAATGAGTAATAGCAAGGGTTACAAGAAATTAAAGATATGCTAAATATGATAAAAAATAGTCATTTGACAGCGATTTGACATCGGTAGATTAAAATATGGATGTCAAACCTATAAAAGTATTGAAAATACTACATTACAGGCTCGATGTCAATATTGATGATAGTAAAGAGAGTTAAACATTTTTATATGTCTAACTCTTTTTTATATAATAGGAAATCCATGTGTAATAAAAATAAAACATAGAAAAAAAGAGACAACAAAAATAGACCCAAT
>CAOKMR010000034.1 GCA_948469815.1 uncultured Clostridiaceae bacterium
TTTAAAATTGCATTATTTATTTAAATATTAAATGAAATATATTTATAATAAATAAAAATATTATAATTTGTATCATTTTGGTGGGCGGACACAGGGCCCGCCCCTACATTTATTAATATTTTATAATTAATATAAATGTTTGAAATCCTATTATTTCAACGGACGCCCAAAGGGCGCCCCTACATTAATTCATATAAAAATTCATCCTCCCCACAAACACAAATTTTTATGTTAGGATAACTTTGAACAGTAACTGCACATCATTTTACGTACCCAATGTTCATCTTCAAATAATTGCCAAAATTGTCCGTCCCTTATGGCAAAGAACTAGCCACCTTAAATTAGATGGCTAGTTCTTTTATATATATGTGGTTATATGAGTTAGGCTATTTTATATAGGCTTCATAATACCTTTAGATTTATTTTTTACCTGTAATTTGTATATCTGGCATTCCTTACTTCCTACTGCCTATATAAAATACGAGTAAAATTTACTCCGTAAATTTTTCACGTATTTTATACCGCTTCTTGGTCTGTGTTTGCTTCTTCTGCTGTGTCTGTTTCTTCTTTTATTACTTCTAGGCTTGAGATTGATACTTCATATGCTGTTCTGTCTTCTACTGTTCCGTCTTCATATTTCTTTTGATATACCCTTGATTGTACTCTTCCTACTGCTTTTACTTGTGTACCTGTTTCTAGTGTGTCGCAAAATCTTGCTGTTCTTCCCCATGCTATTGCTGGTATATAGTCTGATTTATTATATGCTCTATTTACTGCTAATAATGCATCTGCAATTTCACGTCCAAATGGAGTTTTTCTGTAAATTGGCTTTTTACATATATGCCCAATTAATGTTACTTCATTTGATACATTTAAGTCTATGTCTTCATCATTTTCTGCTCTTTGTTCTATCTCCGCTTCTGGTATTACGTCTTTTGCAAATACTGTTAGTACTAATCTGCTTTTTTCATTTTCATAACTGTTGTAAGACCTGAATTGTCCTTTTACAACAATTCTTTTACCTATTTCTAATTGGTTGTTACTTATTAATCTTTCTGATACTGTTATTGGTATTAAATCATATGTCTCGCTTAAACGAGGTATTTCCATATCAAATATGTAAAAACTTTCTCCGTAGATTTCATGACTGAATCTTTTTTCGCTTGCTACTTTTCCCACTAATACTAAGTGGTTGTTATCTAAATAATTAGTATTCAATTTTTTTTCCTCCCTATTTTTTCTTTTTTTCTATTGTTTTTTTAATTTTTTTCGTAGTACAATATTTATTATACAACTTTTTTTTGCCTTTGTCTACATAATTTGTTAATTTTTTCAGTTTTTTTGACTAATTTTCCCATATAAAAGTAGGATTGCTGAGATTCCCATAAGATTATTTGTATTTATGCCTATATTCTCTTCAAAAATTCTTATTTTCATCTCTTGTTGCTCTATTGTTTTTTCGTTTATATCCTTTATGTTTCTTTGAATGCATAATAGTATGTCGTCTTCTACACTTGAAGCTGTTATTGTTGCTTTAGGATTAAATCCAAATGTTATTACATTTAATTCTACTGCTTCTTCAAATTCTAGCTCTAGTTCTATATCTGCATTTATAATTAGATATTTGGTGTTGTTTATTATTTTATTTAAGGTTTCTTTGTTCTCTTTTATTATATTATTGTTGTTTGCAATTAATACTGTTTCAAACTTGATATTTTTTAAATTTTCTACACTTTTTGAATTAATTACAATGATATTATTACTTTTATCTAATTTTTCATCTAATACCATTTTTATTATTTTTTCACTTTTAGAATCTGATATAATCCCTATAAAAGCCATAAATAATTATTTCCTCCTTGAGGATATTTCTAAATTTCCAATTTTTTTCCTCTTACCTATTATGTATATTTTTCAATGTTTTTATACATTTCTATATTTAGTAATTCTTCTACTGTAACTATATTATATTCTCTTTCTTTTAATGATTTTATTACTAATTTTGCTTCTTCTATTATATTTTCTGAGTTTGAATTCATTGAAATTATGCTACCATTTGAAATTCTATTTTTTATATTATTCCATATAACATTTGCTTCTAGTCCTTGATAATCTAATGTGTCTATATTAAATCCGATTACTGTATATCCTTTGTCTTTTGCTGCTTTTATTAGGTCTTCATTATATTTTCCATATGGACATTTGAATAGTTTTATATTTTTTTTAAGTAATGTGTTTAGCTTGTTTCCTCCTTCTTCTATACTTTTAATTGCTTCATCATAGTTTAATTCACTCATATCTGTATATGCATTTGACATGTTTGCTATGCAATTTCCGCTTTCACTTATTTTTTTTGTTAATTCTGGATATTTTTTTACCCATTCTCCATATATGCAAAATGTAGCTTTTACATAGCTCTGATTAAGTGTTTCTATTATCTCTTCTATGTTTTTATCATCTTCTAAACAGTTTATCGTAATTGCTATTTTCTTTTGTTCTGTTTCTACTTTGTTTATTGGCATTTTTGTGTCTTCTATAGTGCTTGATGTTGTTAGTGTTTCCATATTTTTCGCTTCTGATAATACTGCTGCTGTAAAAAATAGTACTACTACTGTACTTAGTACAATTAAATATGAATATATCTTGGGTCTATTAAATATAAAAAACATAAATTCTCCTCCTATTTGCACACGCATTATATCTATATGCTTTAAGATTTGAATTTATGCTTTTGTTATTTATTTAAAAAATTTTATGTGTTTTATGTCTAATTGTTCTCTTTTTAGTATTAAAATTGTTATGCAACTACAGATTATTAGTGAACCTATTATAATTACTATTATTATTATGCTTACTGTTTCTCCTGTTTTTATACTTAATATCATATCTGCTTTTGCTTGGTTGTCTGTTTCGTCTGTGTCTTTATAGTTTGCTGGATTTACTAAATTACTTATTTTTACTATATTTGTTGTTGTTCTAATGTTTTCTTCTCCTTTGTTCCACCTTAATACTATTGGTATTTCTTCGCTTTCTCCTGGTTTTATATTTTTTCCCTTTAGTATGTCTGTTATTAGTGTTTCTCCTTCCTTTTCCCAGTGTATTTCGTTGTCTGCTTGATTGAAACTATATCCTTTTGGTATTTGTTCTATTATTTTTTCTGCTGTTCCTTCTATTTCTCCTTTATTGCTTATTCTTATGCAATAGGTTACTAATATGTCTGTTGTTTCTATTTTCGTGCTTTGCAGTTCTAGTTTGTATATTTGGTCTTTTGTTTTAAAGTCGTTTATTTTTTCGCTGTTTCCATTTATGTTTATTTCACTTAACCATTTGTCTACTCCTAGATTAAAGATTTGTTTTTCATAGTAGTATTTTACTATTATTTTGTCTTTTGTCATTTTTCCTTTAGTATTTTCTGTGCTTTCTACAAATTTGTAATATTCTATTTCCTTTTGCTCTGTTTCATATTCGTCTCCTACATATCCTTTTATGCTTTCATTTTCATATATTATGTTGTTTGTTCCTTTTTCTAAATATTGTATTTCTATTTCTGCTTTTTGCTTATAATAGTATATTATTTCTATTGGTTCTCCTGTTATTTTTCCTTTGCTGTTTTGTGGTAATACACTGTTTCCATTTTTGTCTTTTGTTATTAGTTCATATCCTTCAAAATCTTTTGATGGTATGTTGTATTGTTCTCCTATTTCTCCTTGGTGTTCTTGTTCTTCTAATATTTTATTTGTGTTTATGTCTATATGCTTTTCTATTATTTTTCCTGTTTGCTTTTTATAGTAGTATGTTATTATTGTTTGTGAACTGTAGGTTCCGTCTTCATTTTTGGTTACTTTCATTTTTCCTGTTGCATTTTCTGGTGTTTTTACTAATATGTATTTTTCGAATTCTTTGCTTTCTGTTGTGTAATCGTCATTTTCATGTCCGTTTTTTATTTCATCTTCTGTTAATTTTTCTCCTGTTTCTTGATCTATGTATTCTGCTTTTACACTTGCTATTTTAATATAATAGTATTTTACTTCAATTAGTTCCTGTGTCATGCTTCCTTCCGCATTTTCTGGTAATCTACTATTTCCATCTTTGTCTTCTGTTACTAAGTCATATCCTTCAAATTCTTTTGATCCTATTTTATATGGGTCTCCTTCTTTTCCTTCGTATAGTTCATTATATAATAGTTCTCCTGTTATTTCGTCTATGTGTTTTTCTAATACTCCTGCTGAGATTTTAGAATAATAGTATTTTATTATTTGTTCTTCTTCTGTCATAATTATGTTTGGTGTTTCTGGTTCTTCTACTAATATGTATCCTTCGAAATCTTCTGGGTGTGTTTCCAATAAGCCTCCTACTATTCCTGTCTCTGTTTCTTCTTTTAGTATTTCTTGTGTTTGCTTGTCTATATGCTGTACTGTTGCTTGTGTTATTTTTCCATATTTATATATTTTTATTTGTTTTTCTTCTGTGTAGATTCCTTGTTCTTCTTCTGGTCCTTCTACTAGTTTATAACCTGATATATCCTTTTTGCATTCTGATATATCATAGTTTTCTCCTACTATCCCTTCCTTTTCTATTCTGTCTTCTATTTCTTCTTCTGTTAATATGTCTATATATCTTATTTCTAAGAATCCTGGAATCTTGCTAAGAGTGTTTTTAATTATTATCTGTTTTGCATTTGTGTTTGTTTCTTGTCCATTTTCTACATTTGTTATTTCACCTATTTGTTTTGTGTAATATGATAAGTCTCCTTGTGTAGTTTCTTTTTCGTCTACTGTATATTCTATTTCTTGTCCTTTTTCATCATATTTTGGTAGTTCCTCAAAAGTGTATGACCAGTTATCTTGTTCGCCTATTTCGTTTTCTTGTATTACTTCTTCATTTCTTATTAATTGTAGTGTGATTTTTTTTGGTCTCTTTCCGTATAGGTTTTCTTTGTCTTCCCAGTTTTTGATTACAGTTAGATTTATTAAGTATTCTGTTGGTATTTCTTCTTTTGTTTCTACTGGCTCTATTGGCTCTTCTGGTTCTACTTCTAATTTAATTGTTCCTACTGCTGTATTTTCTATTATCTGTTTTGTTGGATCTATATTTTTGTATGCAATTTTTATTTGCTTTGTTATATTTACTACAGATGTTTCATCGTCTTGTATTTCTATTTCTTCTGTCCATGTTATTGTTTTGTTTTCTTTATTATAAGTTCCACCTGATAAGTTTGTTTCTGGGTTTTGTTCGTCTATTTCATATGGTAGTTTATCTATTATTGTTACTACTGCTTTTCCTATATAGCCATCTACTCTTGCTTTATAGTTTACATTATAGTCTACTAATTGATTTGTGTTTGTTATTTTTTTTGTTTCTGTTGTTTTTGTTATTTCTTGTGTCTCTATTTCTGGTGTTCTTAGCTTATAATAATATGTTACTATTATTTCATCTCCTTGATATATTCCTCTTGCATTTTCTGGTGTTTCTACCAGTTCATAGTTTCTTAACAGTTCTTGCTCTGTTAGTTCTTTTGTTTCATATTCATTTCCTTCTTTTCCATTATAGTGTTGATCTTTAGCTTCTGTTCCATCTTTTAATAATACTGGCTTTGTTGTTTCTTCTATGTAATGGTGTACTGTTAATGGGATGTCTTTTTCTGAATAATAGTATATTACTTCTGTTGTTCCTGTTACATATAATCCTGTTGCATTTTCTGGTAATATATAGTTTCCTTCTTCATCTTTTATTAGTTCGTATTTTTCTATGTCTAGTTTTGGAATTGTTGTGTATTGTGTGTTTATTTCTCCTTCTGTTAGTTCTTCGTCTGCTACTGCTTCTTCTGTGTATTCATATGTTCCATCTGCTTGTTTTATAGCTTTAAGGTGTTTTGTTAATACTTTTGCCTTTTCTACGTTTTCTATAGTAAATTCGTGGTTTCCATCTGCTGTAAATTCTATTTCTATTGGTTCTTCGTTTAGTTTATAACCTTCTGGTGCTTTTGTTTCTGTTATTTTGTATCTTCCAAATGGTATTTGTGTTAAAGCTTTTCCTTGACTGTTTGTAGTTACTTCTGTGTGATATAATTCTGAATCATCGCTTTCTCCTAGTTGGTCTAGTTTGAAGGTTGCTCCTTCTAGTGGTGCTTTTGTAATACTATCTATTTTATTTATTGTTATTTTATTAGCTTTTAATACATATGTTACCTCTATGTGTTTGTCTTCTGTCATGTTTGTGAATTGTGGCATTGTATAAGTTCCATCTTCATTTACATCAAATTTATATTCTTTTCCATTTAATGTTATTTCTATTATTTCATAGTTTTCGTCTGGAACCATTACTATTTCTTTATTACTATTTTGGGCATGTTTTACTTTTTCATATACTTTGTCATTCTCTCCTGAGATTGAGCCTCCTTTTATTCCATTTATTTCTTTTACATCTGT
This sequence comes from uncultured Clostridiaceae bacterium, assembly GCA_948469815.1. Taxonomy (GTDB): domain Bacteria; phylum Bacillota; class Clostridia; order TANB77; family CAG-508; genus CAKPSH01. The sequence goes on from CAOKMR010000034.1 coordinate 6,429, forward strand.
TGTTATTTTGTATTCTTTTAATTTGTTTTCTACTACTAACTCTTGTATCTCTAGTATCTCTGGTTCTATCACTTTTTCTTTTAGCTCCATTACAAGTGCATCATTGTTACCATTACTTGTTAATGTTTCTCCATTTCCTAAGTTTATCGTTCCTTGAAAGTCTCCTCCTACTAGATATCCTCCATCTTTGTTTTCTACTACTGAGGTTATTGTTCCTCCTATCACTTTTGCCCATTCTATTTCTCCATCTACATTGTATTTTATTAGGTTTCCTTTATTTTTTAATGTTTCTCCATTTCCTAAGTCTATTGTTCCAGAAAAATTTCCTCCTACTAGATAGTCTCCGTCTCCAGTTTCTACTACTGAATTTATTTCATCAGTAGAATTTCCTCCTATTCCTTTTGCCCAGTCTATTTCTCCATCTACATTGTATTTTATTAACATTCCATCAATTCCACCATTACTTTTTAATGTTTCTCCATTTCCTAGATCTATCGTGCTAGAACTAAATTTTCCTCCTACTAGATAGCCTTCGTCTCCAGTTTCTACTACTGAGGTTATTTGGTCAGTAGAATTTCCTCCTATTCCTTTTGCCCAGTCTATTTCTCCTTCTGTATTATATTTTATTAGCATTCCATCATTGCCACCATTACTTGTTAATGTTTCTCCATTTCCTAAGTCTATTGTTTCACTAAATTTTCCTCCTACTAGATAGCCTTCATCTCCATTTTCTACTACAGAGATTATTTCGTCAATAGATTTTCCTCCTATCACTTTTGCCCATTCTATTTCTCCTTCTGCACTATATTTTATTAGTATTCCATCACTGTTGTTACTTTTTAATGTTTCTCCATTTCCTAAGTCTATTGTTCCATTAAAATATCCTCCTATTATATAGCCTCCTTCTCTGGTTTCTACTACTGAGTTTATTATGACTTTATTATATTTATTACTCCCTTGTATTCCTTTTGCCCAGTCTATTTCTCCTTCTGCATTATATTTTATTAGTATTGCATCCATTCCACCATTGCCTTTTAATGTTTCTCCATTTCCTAAGTTTATTGTTCCATAAAAGTATCCTCCTACTAAATATCCTCCTTCTCTCGTTTCTACTACTGAGGTTATTTTGTCACTACTATTTTCTCCTATTCCTTTTGCCCAGTCTATTTCTCCATCTACATTGTATCTTATTATCATTCCGTCAGTGCTACCATTACTTGTTAATGTTTCTCCATTTCCTAAGTCTATTGTTCCACTAAAACCTCCTACTACTATATAGCCTCCGTCTCTGGTTCCTACTACTGAGGTTATTTGGTCACTACTATTTCCTCCTATTCCTTTTGCCCATTCTATTTCAATAGTTTTTTTGCCTTCTTTTGATGAACCTATTCCAAAGTAATGTTCTTGGTTTGTTATGTCATACTGTTCTGGTGCCTCTATTTCTACTGCTTTATATAGTCCTTCTGTTAAATCTGCTGTTATTTCACCGTTTTCGTTTGTTGCTACCACATAGTATTCTTTTCCATTTATTGTTTCTTTTGTTCCTATTATTTCTCCTTTACTGTTTTGTGCAGGTTGTTCTCCATTTTCTAGATTATAGATTGCAAATTTTACGTTTGATATTGTTTCTTGAGTGTCTTTGTCTTTTTTTATTAGTCTGAATGTTGGACTGTCTTCTATTGTTAGTTTTACCAAGTTTCCTTCTACTTGATATTCTTTTTCTGTGTCTCCTTCTTCTATTTGTTCTTGCAATTGTATTTCTCCGTCTATATTTTCTACTTTAAATGTTATGTCTTTTACTTTTGCATATCCGTCTGGTGCTAGTATTTCTTTTAGTGTGTAAGTTTGGTCTATATCTTTTTCTGTTTCGTATTGGTATAGTCCTGTTATTGTTATTTTTCCATTATTATCTGTTGTATATTGCCCTATTTGTTCTATTCCTTTGCATAAGCTGAATTTTGCACCTGATAAATATGTTATTTCTGTATTGTCACCTGAACCTACCAAGTCTGTAGTTTTCTTTATTTTCGTTATTTCTAGGTCAAATGTTGGTATTTTTTCGTCTTCTAATGTTATGCTTATGGTTGGTATGCTGTTTTCTTCTGTCGTTCTACTTTCTGTTATTTCTCCTTCTATTTTTTCTATTACATAGTTTCCTTCTTGATTTATTATTTTGAATTTTATTGGGTTTGCTAAATAATATCCTTCTGCTTTTGTTTCCTCTATAGTGTATTCTTGGTTTATTGATAGTCCTTTTATTACTGCTTCTCCATTTATATTTGTTGTTATTGTTCTTCCTTTTTCTGGTAGGTTCGCTCCTGTTATTTTGTATCTTATTCCTTTTAATTTGTTTTCTGTTCCTTGTTCTTTTTTAGTTATTTTTAGGGTTGCTTTTACTTCATCTTCTACTTTTATTGTTATTTTATGGTTTTCTCCTTGGTTTTTTATTATTTGTATTTCTTCTTTTGTTTCTCCTTCTAGTTTTTCTATTGTTAGTAATCCTTCTTCGTTTACATGTGCAATAAACCTTATGACGTCTGAATTTAATTCATAGTCATTTGGTGATTTTATTTCTTTTATTTCATATGTTTTTTCTGCATATAGATTTATTATTTTTAGTGTTTCTTCTGTTTTTGTTACTCCTGTTTTGGTTTCTCCTTCTGTTTCACTTCCGTCTTCGTTTTTTATTATTTCTTTTATTCCATATGTTGCTCCTGATACTAATATGTCTTTTCCTCTTTGGTATTTTTGTAGTTCTAAATCATATTTTTCTGCTATTCTAAATCCTAATTTATTTGGCTCTGTTTGTGTTCTGTATTTTCCGTTTTCTGTATCTAAGCTAAAGTATACTCCACTGTGACTGTACGTTTTTTGGTTAAGTTCTACTCCATCTGGTATTTTTACTGTATAGTTGAATACGAATTCTCTTCCTGACACCATTTTATAGTCTCCTAAGTCTATTAGGAAAGTTTTTATATTGTTCCAGTTTTGTATTTCTTCTGCTGTTTTCCAACCATTTTCACTATTACTTAGATCTCTTTCTGGATTTTCGTTTTCTGAGTAGTATACTTTTGCTATTCCTTTTAGTTCTTCTGGGATTTCTACTCCCTTATTTGTCATTTGTGTTGTAAAGGTTGAGCCTAAATCTTGTCCACTTATTACATATGTGTTTCCTTCAAATGGAATTTTTCCTATTATTTGTATATCACTTATATTACTTGCATAATTATTTTTTATTTGTACTCCTATATCTACTGTTTGTTCTTCTTTTTCTTGGTCTATTACTGCATATGTTGGTTTGATGTCTGCTATTTGTGGTGAGATTGATATACTTTCTTTTTCATCATATTTACTTGCTATTTGACATGTTAGTAATGAGTTTGGTGATATCATGCTTATGCTTGTTGTGGTGTGGTTTACTTGCTCTGTTTTGTTTAGGTTGTTGTTTACATCATATATGTCTTCTGCTTTGTAGTAATAGTCACTTCCGTTTTCATTTACTGCATATAGTTCTATTTGTTTTGTAGTTGTTGAAATTCTTGTGTCTGGTGATATGTCTACATTTATTTCTATTGTGTATGTTTGTGGTATATCGTTTTTGGTTACTATTTTTATGTATCTTACACCATTTTCTTCTATTATTTCATAACTTTCTAATTTTACATTTCTGTTGTTTATTGTTACTGTGTTTAGTTTTACGTCTATTATTTCCTCTGGTAGTTTTACTAAGAAAGTTCCGTTCATCCATTCTACTTGATTGCTTATGCTTGAGGTTTGTGTACTTATTATTATTTTTTCATTTTTTTCTGTTACTTGTGTTGATATTGAGTTGTTACTTATGTTTATGTCTGCTACTGATATTGGTGCTTCATATTTTGCTTGATGTGTACTTGTTCCTATGTAGTCTCCACTTGAATATCCTACTAGAGTAGACTTTATGTAGTCTAATGTGTCGAATTCTTCTTTTTCATATTTGGTTGTAATTTTTTCATCATCTATTTGTTTTATGTTGTATACATATAGTGAGGTTTCTGTTCTTACTAACTCACTTGTTTCTATTCTTATGTGTTTTACTGGTGTTTCATATTTGTATGGATTGCTTGATGTATAATTGTTCCAGTTTTGGCTTGTCAATGTTCCTAGTAAATTTCCTGTTTCATCATCATATATTTTTATATAGCCATCTGCTCCTAATAGTATATCTGCTCCTGTAACATATATTCCTACATTGCTGATTATGTCTTCTGCACTTTCTTCTAATAAACTGTCTTTTATAAATTTATCTGTTGCTTGTGCTTCTCCATCTTTTGTTTCTTTTAGTACTATTTCATCTGTTTTGGAATCTGCTCCTATGAATACTTTCCATGTTACTTTAAAATTGTCGTCTATTTCCTTTTCACTTTCTCCATTATATATTTTTATTGGTTTCTGTTTTGATATTATATATCTTCTTGTTGGTTCTGATACATATTTTCCTACTTTAATTTCTATATCATTGTGTTTTTTTGCTGGTTGTTGATATGTTGCATATATTGTTGTTTGTGCTGTGTTTGATTTATATGGATTATTGAATTCTGTGCTTGGATTGTTGTATCCTTCATAATATGTTTCTACTGGTATTTTTATTTGTACTGATTCTGCTCCTAGTTCTTGATATGCTTCTAATGGATATGTTACTTTTATTGTATAATTATTTTTGTTTCCTAAGGTGGTTTGTACTGTTTTGTCTTCTCCTATAATTGAACTTTTGTCTAGTGTGAATGCTCTTGTTTCTTCATTATAGTTAAATTGTCCATTTGTTCCTGTGTATATTACTTTTGCTGGTGCATATCCATTTAGTTCTGGTATTGTTCCTTCTACATGGTTGTTTTTTAATATTAATTTTTTCTCTGTTTCTTCTGTATATATTGTAAAGTCTAAGTCTATTGTTCCTTCTTCTTCGTTTATTGCATTATCGATGTTTCCACTTTGACTGGTTTTGTATATACTTGCTCTTGTAACTCCATACCAATCTATATTAAAGTTTACTGTTTTTGTTATTGGTATTTCTTCTCCTGTTTCTGTTACATATGTTCCTGTAAGTGTTACACTGTTTTCTTTACTATAGTTTTCTATATTGTTTCCTATTGCACTTGCTTTTGAAGATGTATATGAATAGTCTCCACTCCTAACAACTCCTGTTATTAGTTTTTGAGTCCCGTTCTTTAAATCATTGAATTGTATTTCTTTTATGTTGTTTCCTATATAGCTATTTTTTAATTCATCATCTTTTGGTAAGGTGGTTTGTAGATAGAAGTTTTGTGCATTTATTGTAATTTTAGCATTTTTTAAATACCCTGCTTTTTGCACATTTAGTTCCATATATATTGTGTCTTCTTTTCCTATTTCTTTACATGTTCCTCTTACACTTTCTGCATATTCATCATTTTCTATATTTCTTAAAAAGAAGGCATCGAATTTCACATTTTCTGTTCCTTCTACTGATTCTTCTCCCTCTTTTACTTGTGTGTATGTCATTGCTTTTGCTTGTTCTGGAGTGTAGTCTTCCAACTTACTTTTTCTGTTTCGGATTGTGATTAGTCCTATTATTAAGGCTATTATACAAATTGTCATAAGTACAACAATTAAAGGCACATTTTTGGTGCCCTTTAAGCCATAGGTGTTGAAATTGTTTTTATCATTGTTTTTATTTTCCATATTCTAGCTCCTTTGATTTTTTAGTAACTGAGTGATAATTAATTATTATATAATCATATTATTTGTTTTTATTATATATATTTTTTATAGATGCTGTAAATGGTAGTTTTTCGTAGATATAATAAAAAAACCCGCATTTGTTACGGGTTTTTTTGTTTTTGTGTATTATTATTTGTTCATTAAGTTTATGCGTCTTTTTTGTAATATATTGAAGAGTTTCTTAGGGATTTCAGGTTTCCCCTGATTTTAATTGTGCACATTTTTCGCATCCCTAATTTACACAATTATAGCAATTACGTGTTGTTATTTTCAGTAGTATTTTCATCTCTTGAACCTGATACTGTATTGTCTATCTCATTTGCTGTATTATTTATTTCGTTTGTTGTATTGCCTATTTCATTTGCTGTATTGTCTATTTCATTTTCTATTTCATTTGAGATGTTATTTTCTGTTTCATTATTTTTTGTATCTCTTTCACCAATACTTAAAAATATTCCAAATGATACTATTATTATCACTACTATTATCCCTACTACTAATTCTACTTTTGTCATTCCTTTTTCATCTTTTAACATATTTTTTCCTCCTTTTTATAATATATTAAATATCTCTTATTTATACGCCCTCAGTAAAATTTTCTCTCATTTCGTCCAATCCTACGATTATTTTTTTGTTTTTGTGGTTTTTTTAGTTGTTTTCTTTTTGGGAGTTTCTTCTGTTCCTGGTTTGTTCCATGATATGTAATCACATTCACCTTTTGCATTGTTTTCACATACGTAAAATCTTCTTCCTCTTTTGGATTTTTTTACTATTACATTTCCTCCACATTTTGGACATTTTTCTTCTATTGTTTCAATTATTGGTTTTGCATTTTTACATTCAGGATAGCCTGGACAAGCTAAGAATTTACCATATCTACCATATTTATATACCATCATTCTTCCACATTTATCACATGGTACATCTGATACTTCATCTTCTAATTTTACATGTTCTAATTCTTTTTCTACTTTTTTTATTGTTTCTTCAAATGGTGCATAAAAATTTCTTATTATTTGCTTCCATTCTTCTTTTCCTTCTGCTACATTATCAAATTGATTTTCAATATTTGCTGTAAAGTCTACATTTATTACATCTCCAAAGTTTTCCATTAGCAAGTTGTTTACTATTTTTCCTAATTCTGTTGGTGCTAATTGTTTTTTATCCTTTTCTACATATCTTCTTTCTAATATTGTTGTTATTATTGGCGAATATGTACTTGGTCTTCCTATGTCTTTTTCTTCCAATGCTTTTACTAAACTTGCTTCTGTGTACCTTGGTGGTGGTTCTGTAAAGCTTTGTTTTGTGTCTATTTTTTCTGATTTTAATTCTTCTTTCTCGGTTAGTTCTGGTAATTGAGTGTCTTTTTCTTCTTCCACATTATCTTTAGTTTCTACATATAATGTCATAAATCCCTTGAATTTAAGGTTTTGACCATTTGCTTTAAAATTATATTCTCCCACTTGTATATCAACTGACATTGTATCATAAATTGCTGCTGACATTTGACTTGCTATAAATCTATTATATATTAGCTGATATAGTTTGAATTGGTCTTTTGTTAAGGCTTCTTTTATATCATTTGGGTTTAATTCTACATATGTTGGTCTTATCGCTTCATGCGCATCTTGGGCTTCTGAACTTGTTTTGTAATATCTGTTTTCATAATATTCTTTTCCATATCTTTTTTCAATTTCTTCCTTTGCTACTGCTCTTGCCATTTCTGATATTCTTGTTGAGTCTGTTCTCATATATGTTATAAGTCCTATGCTTCCATGCCCTGGAATTGTTACACCTTCATATAGCCCTTGTGCTACAGACATTGTCTTTTTTAGACTGAATCCTAGTTTTCTTGATGCTTCCTGTTGCATTGTACTTGTGGTAAATGGTGGTGCTGCTACTCTCTTTTTTTCTGTTTTCTTAATACTATTTATTATGAACTTTTTGTCTTTTATATCTTCTAAAATTTTGTCAACTTCAGCTTTATTTGTTAATTCCATTTTCTTTGAGTTTTTTCCATAAAACTTAGCTTCAAATGTCTTTTTGCTTTTTGAGTCTTTAAGCATAGCATATATGTTCCAGTATTCTTGTGGTATGAATTTTTCTATTTCTTCTTCTCTTTCCACTATTAGTTTTACTGCTACTGATTGTACTCTTCCTGCTGATAATCCTCTTTTTACCTTTTTCCAAAGTACTGGACTCATTTTATACCCAACTATTCTATCTAGTACACGTCTTGCTTGCTGTGCATCGACTAAGTTTAAATCTATTTTTCTAGGATTTTTTACTCCTTCTTGTACTGCCGTTTTAGTTATTTCATTAAATGTTACTCTACAAATCGTGTCTTCTGGTATTCCTAATATATATGCTAGGTGCCATGCAATTGCTTCACCCTCACGGTCAGGGTCTGTTGCAAGATATACCTTTTTTGCACCTTTTGCTTCTTTTTTTAGTGTTTTTATTAAATCCCCTTTTCCTCTTATATTTATATATTCTGGTTCAAAATCTTTTTCTATGTCTACTCCTAATTTTGATTTTGGAAGATTTCTAACATGTCCCATTGATGCAATTACTTTTGTGCTTCCACCTAAAAATTTTTTGATGGTATTTGCTTTTGCTGGAGACTCAACTATTATTAATCTATCAGCCATTTTTTATCTCATTCCTTCCTAAGGTACATTCTGTAATAACAAAAGGGCACAGTGGTGTCATGTCTCACTGGTATTCCCGCAAACGGTGCCCCTACAATATTATAATATATCTTTTTTATGCAATGTTCAATTTTTTTTACTTTTGTTTATGTTTTGCATTATATATCAAATATATAAAAAGGTCAAGACGCTATTTTTACTTATAAGTTATATACTAAATCTTCAACTATATATTTTGCAATTATTGGTGTTACTTCATTTTTCTTTAATTTTTCTAAAATATTGTCTATTATTTTTTCTTCTTTTGTTACTTTTAGCACTTGCTCATTTTCTACATTTATTTTTTCTGTTTTATATTCTGTTTTTACAATTTCTAATCCATATTGTGTTATCTCTTTATTTTCTGTATTGTCACATATTTTATAATAATCAATTTTTATAGGGTAATTTATCCCTTCATTGAATAATCTTTCTTTGCTAATAAATTTTCCTCCATAAAATTTCTTTATCATCTGTTAACAGCATATAAAATATATGCTTTCCTCCTCTCTTAAATTAATATATTTATAGTATTACTTTTTCGTATATTATAAATATACGACCTTTTTATTATAATTAAAAAATTATATTAATTCAAGAGTTTTCTGTCGCATTTTTTTCCATTTTTTTACATATTAGTTAATGTTTCTTTAATTTCTTTATATATTCTGTCTTCTATATTTGTAATTGATATTTTTTTTGCGTTTTCTCCCATTATTTTTAAGTTTGTCTTATTGGAAATCATTAAATTTATTGTATTATCTAACTTTTCTCCTGTTAATTCATCGTTTTTTATTATTTTTGCTGCATTAACATTTTCCAATACTTTTGCATTATATGTTTGGTGATTGTTTGATACATTTGGTAATGGTATAAATATTGCAGGTTTTCCTATTGTTGAAATTTCTGCAATTGTTGTTGCTCCGCTTCTACATACTAAAATATCAGATATTTTTTCTATTTCTCCCATATCATAAATGTATGGAAAAATTCTTACATCGGAATTTTTTGATATGTCTATATTTCTTTCTTTGCATTGTTCTATTACATTATTATATTGTTTTTCCCCTGCAGATAAAACTATTTTATAGTTTAGTTTTTTGTTTTGTGATAATAAGTCAATTACTGCTTCGTTTATTTTTTTAGCACCTTGGCTACCTCCAAATATTAATACTATTGGTTTCTCATCATTTAGGTTTATTTGTTTTAGCAACTCCTTTTTTTGATTTTCTGTTAATTCTTTAGTGTTTATTTTTATTGGAGTCCCTGTTAATACTATTTTTTTCGCATTTGGAATCCTATTTCTTGCATCTTCAAAACTTATTAATATTGTATCTGTTATCTTTGCTAACATTTTAACTGCTTTTCCTGGGAATGCATTGCTTTCATGTAGCATTGTTGGTAATTTTAGTTTATGTGCTGCCAATAATACTGGTCCACAAATATACCCTCCAACACCAATTACTATATCTGGTTTAAACTCTTTTATAATTTTTTTTGCCTGAAATATTCCTTTAAATGTTTTGAAATTCTTTATTATGTTTTTTCCCAGTCCATATGCTTCTACTCGTTCTAGCTTATACCCTGCTCTTGGAACTAAATCGTTTTCTAATCCTCTATCTGTTCCTATAAAGATTATTTCTGACTTTGGTTCTTCTTTTTTTATTTTGTTTGCTATTGCTATTCCTGGATTTATGTGTCCAGCAGTTCCTGCTGCTGCTATTATAACTTTCATATTGTTCCTCCTTTTCTTGTTGTTTCTAATAAACGGACGCCCGAAGGGCGCCCCTACATTATTGTTTTTGATATCTCGATATGTTCAGTAGTATTCCTACTGCACATAATAATATTAATAGTGCTGTTCCTCCATAGCTGAAAAATGGTAATGGCATTCCTGTGTTTGGCATAGATGATGTAACAACCGCTATATTTATTATTGCTTGTAATCCTATTAGTGATGTTATTCCTATTGCAACTAAACTCCCAAATGAGTCTGGTGCTTTCATTGCAATTAGTACTCCTCTCCAAATAAATATTCCAAACAATAGCATTACTGCTAAACATCCGACAAATCCTAATTCTTCTGCAATAACTGAAAATATGAAATCATTTTGTGGCTCTGGTAGATATAAATATTTTTGTGTACTATTTCCTAATCCTACTCCAAATAGTCCCCCTGAACCTATTGCATACAGACTCTGTATTACTTGCCATCCTTTACCTGTCGGGTCAGCCCATGGATCCATAAATGATGTTATTCTTGCTAATCTATATGCTCCACTTTCAAAGTATTTCGCTAATATGTAAAGTGCAATTCCTCCTATTCCAGCTATTGGAGCTCCAACTGTTATAAAATATTTCATTTTTGTTCCTGCCATTAACATTAGTATTACTACAATCATAATTATAATTACTGAGGCACTTAAGTGTGATTGAACAAATACTAATATGACTATGATTGGTGCTACCCATAATAATGGACAAATAAATCCTTTAAAAAATTTATTTAAGTCTGCTTTATGTTCTGTTAAATATCTAGCAAAAAATATAATCATCCCTATTTTTACTAATTCTGATGGTTGAAAGTTTAACGAATTTGTTATCTTTATCCATCTATATGCACCATTCGCTGACTTACCAATAACTGGAAGTCTTACTGCTAATAATATTAGAATCGAACCAATGTATATTATTCTATAAAGTTTTCCCCATCTTCTATAATCTATTTTTGATATAGCAAGCATAGCTATTATTCCAATTCCAGCACTTATTGCTTGAGTTGTTACATATGCATAACTAGTTCTACCTTCTGATAATGCTGATGGTGAACTGGCAGATAAAACCATTACTAGACCAAACCCTAACATGACTAATACTGTTATGAATAAAATGAAATCAAATTGACCTTGATTCGAGGATTTTTTATTTGGTCTTGCCATGCTAATATCATTCTCCTTTCTCTACATCCTTTTTGTGTTTATATTTCCATTAATTTAATATTATTACTTTACATTGTAAGGGCACGGTGCGCCGTGCCCCTACACGTAATCCAATCTATTTTTTTGTTTTTTTATAATTCATCATTTAAATAATCAAAATCCCAATAATACATGCAATAAGTGTAATTAGGCTGAATACTGAAACTACTGTACTTTCTTTCCATCCTGATAATTCAAAGTGATGATGTAATGGTGCCATCTTAAATATTCTATTTCCTGTCTTTCTAAAATATGACACTTGAATTATTACTGAAAGTGTTTCTAAGACTGGTACTATTGCAATTATTACTAATATTAATGGCATTTTTAAATATAAAGCCATTGATACAATAACTCCTCCAAGTAGTAATGAGCCTGTATCTCCCATAAATACTTTTGCTGGATGTAAATTAAACATTAAAAATCCTAAACATGCTCCACTAACTAAGCTTCCAAATAGTGCTACCTCTGGTTCTCCTTTGATAATTCCTATTACTGTTAAACATGCTACTATTATCATGGAAACACTAGTAGATAGACCATCTATTCCATCTGTTAAGTTAATTGCATTTGTTGTGGCTAACATTGTGCATATTGCAAATGGTATATATATAAGTATTGGTATGTCTATATATACATTAATTATTGGTATTAGAGTTTGTGTTCCTATTTTTTCTGTATTTGTCAATACTAGTGCATATATTACTGATATTACAAGTAATCCCAACATTTTTGCTGAAGGGCTTATTCCTTTTGTATTTTGATATCTCAATTTCGTTGAATCATCTATACATCCTATAAGTCCAAACCCTAATGATACCAATATCAGTGGAATTATCGCATTTATCTTTATTGCTAAAAATATTCCTACAATTATAATCGTTATTGCAATTATTATTCCTCCCATTGTAGGGGTTCCTTGCTTTTGTAAATGACTTACAGGTCCTTCTTTTCTTTCTATTTGACCTACTTTTAGTTTTCTTAATATCGGTATTATAATTAATGAAAGTACTACTGTGATGCAAAATGATACAACTAGTATCTTTAATTCCGATTTCATTTTTATTTTTTCTCCATTTCATTTATTATTTCGTTTACAATTATTCTTTCATCAAATGGATTCTTCTTATGATTTATCTCTTGGTATGGTTCATGTCCTTTTCCTGCAAGAACAATTATATCGTTTTTATTTGCTATTTTTATTGCTTTTTTTATTGCTTCATATCTATCTACTATACATTCATATTTACCTTTTGTTGTTTTTATTCCTTCTTCTATTTGATTTATTATTTTTTGTGGGTCTTCAGTTCTTGGATTATCTGATGTAATTATAGTATAATCAGCAACTCTTCCAGATATTTCACCCATTATAGGACGTTTTCCAGAGTCTCTATCTCCTCCACATCCAAAAACAGAAATTACTCTTCCCCTAGTATATACTGAAACTGCTAGTAAAATACTTTCTAAACTTTTTGGTGAATGTGCATAGTCTACCATAATTGTAAGTTCTTTTTTGTTTGGTATTAATTCACTTCTTCCTGGAACTTTTATTTCTGGCAATGCTTCTTTTATTGCTTCTACTGTAGCATTAAATTTTACACATACACATATTGCTGCAAGTGCATTGTAGATACTAAATCTTCCTGGTATTCCTACTTTTATTCTTTCATTTTTTCCATAAAGTTTTTGTTTAAAATCTGCATATGTGTTTGTAATTGTAATATCTTTTGCAAAATTATCTGCTGTATTGTCAATTCCATATGTTTTTATTTCACATTTTGCTTCATGTATTACTCTTTGTCCATATAAGTCATCTGCATTTACATATGCTATGTCACATACATCAAATAGTTTTAATTTTGATGCGAAATAGTCTTCCATGTCTGGATGTTCTTTTGGACTAATATGGTCTTCTGAAAGATTTGTAAATACTCCAACATCAAAATGTAACCCATATACTCTATTTAATTTTAGGCTTTGTGAAGATACTTCCATAACTGCTATTTCGCATTTTTCATCTGCCATCTTTTTTAGTAATTCATATAAGTGTATACTATCTGGTGTTGTTCTGTCTGAATCCTCTATTTTTTTGCCATTTATATATGAAGCAATAGTTCCTATAAGTCCTACCTTTTTACCTTGTTTTTCTAATATTTCTTTTATCATAAATGTAGTTGTTGTTTTTCCTTTTGTTCCTGTAACTCCTATTAATTTTAATTTCTTTTCAGGATTCTCAAAAAAGTTTGAGGCACATATTGCTTCTGCAATTCTTGTGTCTGGTACCATTAATATTGTTATATTATCATTTGTAGCAATTTTTCTAAAGTCATATCCCTCTTGTATCATTATTGCTGTAGCACCATTTTCTATTGCGTTTTCTATATATTCATGTCCATCTGTTTCAAACCCTTTTATCGCAATAAATAAAGAATCTTTAGTCACCTCTTTTGAGTTACTTGTAATTGTTTTTATCTCTACATCTACATCGCCTTTTGCTTTAATTCCAGTGATTCCACTTAAAATATTTCTTAAAATCATCGATTTATTCTCCCCTTCCATAATATAATTATATTATAGGTCATCGTATATTATATAATTCTTTGAAAGTTTTGTAAAGAAATTTGGATATAAATTTTAAATTCACCTAAAAATTTATCATCCCCACAAGTACAAATTTAAAAATGTCCCAATTTCTGGAAAACTAGAAAAGAGAACTAATCGATTTTCCAGTTCCCTTTTCTATTTTTCATATATTATTGTTTAAAATCTGTTCTCTTAATAATGTTTTACTGTCTATAATTGTTATTTCATAATGATTTACATTTGAATATCTATATTTTATATCAAATTCCTGTTCTTTACCTATTTTTAAATTATTAATTTCTAAATACTCAGTGCCTAAGTTTACATTTCTTTTAGAATATAAGTCTAATTTTATATATGTTCTTTCTATATCTTTTTCTGAATTATTTTTTATTTTTCCTTTTGCATATCCATTTACATCTGTAGTTTTTACTTCGCTCATTATTATTTCTGGCGTTGTTTGTTTTATTTCTCCTGATATTGTTTTATATGTATTCCTTAATCCAACTTTTATCATACAATCTGTAAATATCGCAAATACTACTATTAGTATTCCATAAAACATAACTTTTTTAAATGTTGCCATATATATCATTCCTCTCTAATTCTATAAATATATGTTACCACATTTTAAACAAAGTGTCAATTTTATGTAAATTTTTATTGAGTAATTTTTTTATAAATTGGGGTTGTGGGAAGAATTTTAAAAATATAGATATAGATTTTAACATTGTTGTTATTATAAAATATGCATTTATCTGTAGGGGCACATTGCATGTGCCCTTTTATAAAAATAATAACATATTGGATTTTCATATAAAATATTGGATGTATGCGTTGTAGGGGCACGGCGCACCGTGCCCAAATAATTATAAATTTGATGTAATTTTAAT
>CAOKMR010000035.1 GCA_948469815.1 uncultured Clostridiaceae bacterium
TATGGCGGAATTTAGATTTTGTAGCAGTTTCCACTGCGTACAAAATCTTAGTTTCGGTTATTTATTATAAATATATTTCATTTAATATTTAAATAAATAATGCAATTTTAAAATTTCTGCAATTCAACGGACGCCCGAAGGGCGCCCCTACAATGGATTGCAATATATTTGTTATCAACATAAATGTCCAAATTTCTATAATTTCATTGGGCAGACACAGGGCCTGCCCCTACATTTATTATTCATCATTCACCATTCATTATTAATTATTCATTGTGATTTTATATAATAAAATCACACGTACAAACCCCAATTTATGTAATTAGCCCCATTGTCTAGTAACCTTTCTTATATGCCATCTACTTATGTATTTTTCTATGCCTTTTAAATTATCTAATTCATAGTCTGTAAATAATATTATTATTGTTTGTATCTGTTTACCATTTTCCAAAAAAGTGAAAAAGAGAACCGAGTCTCATTTTCCACTAATTATTGTTTAATTTATATCATTTCCTCCAAGTATCTTTACTCCTCCTGTTGCTTCAACAGTTTTAGTTGCCATTTCTTTAATCTGATTATATGCTTGATCTAATTTGCTTTGTAACATTTCATTTTGTACATTAACTTTTTTTAGTTCTTCCTGTAAAGATTCTATTTTATCATTTTGCCTATCTATTGTGTTTTGAAATTCTTTTTTTAGTAATTCTGTTGCATATTTATTTTCTTTTTCTAAATCGCTTGTAGCTTCCTTTCTTCCTCTAGTATATTCTTTTTCTACAAGTGCAGGGATCTCTTCTACTTTTTGTTCCAATTCTTTTATGTGTTCTGCATTTGCTACAGCTTCGTCTAAAAGTTTACTTGTTTCCGCTTCTTTTTTTGCTAGTTCACTCTCTCTTTTTATTTTTTCGTCCTCCCAATTGTTGTTTTCTATCGTTCTTTCTCTCTTAGTTTTATAATTATATTCTTCTTCTTCTCTTTCTCTATCTACTTTTAATTTTTTTGATTTCATTTCGTTTTCTTTTTCTAATTCTTCCATTTTAATTTTATATTTTTCCTCTAAGTCTTTTATTTCATCATTTAATTCTTCTGTTCTTAATCTCTTACGTTCCTCTAATTCTAGTATATAGTCTTTTCCTGCATTTACAGCGATAACAATTTACAATATTTTTTAAGTTGCTATTTTTATCATTTCATTTTTTAATTCTTCTAATTCTTTTTGTGCTTCTTCATTGCTGTTTACCATTTGTACTCTTATATTTTGCTCGTCCAATTTGAACCTCCATATAATATTCTTTCAATGTTTACTATTTTATCCTTTTCATTGATTCTATAAAATGCTATGTAATTTTTTATAACTAATTTCCTAACATTATCAGCGCCTATTAGTTCTTTGTCAATAACAGCAAATTTCTGTGGAAAATGTTCTAAATTTTTAATTTCTTTGTATATCAACTTTGCATATTTCTCAGCAATTAATGGTTCCAACAATTCATTTTTTAAATATTCGACTATATTTTTTATATCATTTTTTGATTTTTTAGATAATTGAATTTTATATTTCTCCAATAATGCATCCTCCTATTTAATTTGCTAATATTTCTTTAATTTCTAAAAACGTTTCTTCTATACTGCATACCTTACCATTCTCAGTATCTTGTATACCCTCTCCTATTTTTTTTCTTAAGTCTTCATTATCTTTTATAATTAATTCTTTTGGGGCATTACTAATAATGTATGAGAATTTAAGATATTCTACATAATCAATAACTTTATTAGAAAGTTCTTCTGGTAATTCTTCTATAACATTATATAATCTTTGTTTTTGATTATCCATAATTAATCTCTTTCCTTTCTAAGGCACAAACCTAGGTTAGAAAAGAATTGTTACCAATTATTTTCAACCTTTTACCTCCTATTGTTTTTTTAGTTTTTACAATGGTTGTATTATACTACATTTTATTAAGATTTTAAATTATTTTTTATTAAATTCTTATTTATATTATTTTTATCATTTTGTCTTTCAAATATTCTAATTCATTTTGTGCTTCTTCATTGCTGTTTGCTTTTATTCCAAAGTACATTTTTATTTTGGGTTCTGTTCCTGATGGACGTATACAACACCAATTGTCATTTTCTAGTTCATAGTATATTACATTTGATTTTGGTAATTCTGTAGCCTTTTCTTCTCCTGTAATTAGATTTTTATATTTTTTCTGTTGATAATCATATATTGCCACTATTTTATGTTTTCCAATTTCCTTTGGTGGATTGTTCCTTATTCTTTCCATTGTTTCTTTTATTTTTACTGCGCCTTCTGCTCCTTTTATTGTTATTGTATATTGGTCTTCTAGGTAATATCCATATTTTTTATATATGTTTTGCATTTGCTCATATATACTTATTCCTTTACTTTTATAGAAGGCTGCTAGTTCGCAAAGGCTCATTATTGCTACTATTCCGTCTTTGTCTCTTACATGTGTTCCTATTATACATCCAAAGCTTTCTTCATATGAGAATAATATTTTATATTTTTTATCTGTTTCGTTTTCTCTCATTATTTTTGCCATGTGCTTAAATCCTGTTAGTGTTTTGAATAATTTTAGTTTGTATTCTTTTGCTATTGCTTCTGCTAAGTTTGATGATACTATTGTTTTTATCATTGCTCCATTTTCTGGCATTATGTACTTTTCTTTCATTTGTGAGAATATGTATTCTGCTATTACTAGACTTGTCATGTTTCCATTAAATCTTACATATTCTCCTTTATTGTCTCTTACAAACATTCCTTCTCTGTCTGAGTCTGGGTCGTTTGCAAGTATTATATCTGCTTCTACCTTTTTTGCTAATTCTATTGCTAGTTTAAATGCTTTTGGGTCTTCTGGGTTTGGATATTCTACTGTTGGAAACTTTCCATCTGGTGTCATTTGTTCTTCTACTGTGTATATTTTTTTGAATCCTAGTTCTGATAATACTCTCGTTACTAATTTCCCTCCTGTTCCATGTAATGGTGTATATACTATTTTTAATTTTTCTGCTTGTTGTTTTATTGCTTCTGGGTTTAATATGTTTTTCTTTATTTCTTCTATATATCTATCATCCATTTCTTTTCCTATTATGTTATATAGCCCTTTTTCTTTTGCTTCTTGTTTGTTCATTATTGTTATTTTTGAGTAGTCTGTTATTTTATTTACTTCGTTTATTATTCCTTCATCTGTTGGTGATATTATTTGTGCTCCGTCTTCCCAATATACTTTATATCCATTATATTCTGGTGGATTATGACTTGCTGTTATTACTATTCCAGATATACATTTTAGTTCTCTTACTGCAAATGATAGTTCTGGTGTTGGCGCTAGTTCTTCAAATATGTATGTTTTTATTCCTTTTGTGTTTAATATTAGTGCTGCTTCTTCACTGAATTCTTTTGACATATGCCTACAGTCATATGCTATTGCTACTCCTCTATTTTGCCCATTGTTTTTTATTATGTATTCTGCAAGTCCTAGTGTTGCTTTTCCTACTGTATATTTGTTCATTCTGTTTGTTCCGTAACCTATTACTCCTCTTAATCCTGCTGTTCCGAATTCTAAGTCTTTATAAAATCTGTCTTCTATTTCTTTTTCATCATTTTTTATACTTTCTAATTCTTTTTTTACTTCTTCTCCAAAATTAGGGTTATTTAACCATTCTTCATATCTTTCTTTATAATTCATGTTTTCCTCCTTTTATTTTAGTTCAAATAATAAAAATATTTATTTAATGAAAATTCACTCCATTGCACAGAATTTCTAAATCTCTCTTACGGCACCCTTTCATTATGCAAAGCAAATGAACTATTTCCATAATAGAGATTAAGAAATTCTAGATTATTTCGTTCAAATTTCATTAAAATGCATATTTTTATTATTTGAACTTAGCTATTAAATTAGGACACATTTTTATGTGCCCCTATAAATTATATAATTTATATATCGAGTCCTTTTAGGAATTTTATGAATGGCTCTCTTAGTTCTGGTCTGTTTAAAGTTTCGTCTACTGCTGCCATTACAAATCCTAGTTTGTCTCCTGAATCAAATCTCTTGCTTTTGTAATCATATGCATATACTCCTTCTTTTGTGTCTACCATTGCATTGTATGCGTCTGTTACTTGTATTTCTCCTCCTTGCCCTGGTTTTGTTTTTGCTAAGTATTCAAATATTTCTGGCATTAGAATATGTCTATCAGATATTGCTAAGTTTGATTTTGTTTCTGATATTTGTGGTTTTTCTTGTAGTTTTTCGGCTTTGTAGAAACCGTCTGATATTTGTACTCCTGATACGTTTCCATATCTAGGTACATCTTTCCAGTCTACTTTTTCTACTCCTATTACAGAGCCTCCACATTCTTCGTGTTTTTCTATGATTTCTTTTAAACATGGTTTTTCTCCATGGAATACAACGTCTCCATATAGTATGGCAAATGGCTCGTTCCCAATTATATCTTTTGCTTGATATATTGCATGACCTAATCCTTTTGCTCCTCCATCTTGTTCTATGAAGTGTATCTTTGCTCCATGTGATATATTTGTAACTTGTGGTAAGAATTTTTCCTTGTTTCTTTCGATTAAAAATTTCTTTAATTCTTCGTCTTCTTTAAAATAGTCTTGAACGACTTCTTTTTTTCTTCCTATTACCATTACTATTTCTTCAATTCCTGAAGCAACTGCTTCATCAACAATGTATTGTATTATTGGCTTATCTAGTATTGTTAACATACATTTGGGAACTGATTTACATGCTGGTAAAAATCTTGTGGCAAATCCGGCAATTGGTATAACAGCTTTTCTAACGCTCATTTTCATTCCTCCTATTATGTTATAATATTTTAGTTTTTTGCTATGTCATCGTATACCAAATTTCGAAATTTGTCAACAATATTTTCTATTATAGTACATATTATTACAAATTATCTTGCTTTCTTTTATAATTACATTGAAGCTTATTTTTATATTGCTTGTTTTCTATGTCCTTCAAACATTGCTTCTACTGGATATTCACCTGATGTGTTAATAATATACTCATG
The DNA here is from genome assembly GCA_948469815.1 of uncultured Clostridiaceae bacterium. Classification (GTDB taxonomy): domain Bacteria; phylum Bacillota; class Clostridia; order TANB77; family CAG-508; genus CAKPSH01. Next base: position 5,062 of record CAOKMR010000035.1, read on the forward strand.
TTCATTTAATATTGAGTTTATATTACTATTGAATTCAGATACTTCATAGCAATTAATTATATTAATATGTATTCCTTCTATTTTGTCAATATTCATATCTAACCAATATTCAAGGTTTTTATTTATATTGTCTATTTCTTTTTTTGTTCCATTTATTATTATTTCTAAATCATTACTGTTTTTTATTACTTTTTCCATATAGTCTTTTATATAACTAAAGTCTCCTTCTTCTGTGTTTTCCCAATTTATGTTTAATACTTTTGCTTTTGTAATATCATTTATATTTAATTTTGATACTAATTCTTTTATTTCTTTTTTTATTTTGTTGTTTAATATTGTGTCTATTTTTACTCCTTTTTCTATTTTTGTTACTATGTGTGGTAATAACATTGTTGCTAAATGATATTCACTTACATAAAATCCACATGTTTTTCTTATATAATTTCTAAAAATCATTTGTACCCCTCCTATGTTTTACTGGGAAATTTTACCACCATTTTCTCAATGAGTCAACCCTTTATTAAATTTTTTATAATTTTCTTTTCGACATTTCCGTATGTTTATCTCGTTTTTTTGTTGTTTGTTTCTATTTTTTTCTATTTTTTCTTATTTTATTTTTATATTTTATCTAGACAACATTGTATATTATTTCTTTTTTTGGAAATAATGCTTATATACATTTTTTTACATATCAGGAAAGGAAATGATTTTATGAAAAAAAATATTTTTAATGCTTTTATTATTTTATTTTTATTGTTTATATTTATAATTGTTTGTGCTAATTCTTATGTTTCTGCTGTTTCTTCTAATATTTCTTCTTCTGTTTTTAGATTACATGTTATTGCAAATAGTGATTCTTCAAATGATCAAAGTTTGAAGCTTATTGTTAGGGATAAAGTTTTGGATTATATGAATTCTTTGGTTGATACTAATGTTTCTTCAAAAGAAGAAATTATGAGAATTGTTTCTGATAATTTGGAGATGTTTAAATCTATTGCTCAGGATACGGTTTATGATAATGGTTATGATTATCCAGTTAATGTTGAGATTGGTAATTTTTCTTTTCCTACTAAGACCTATGGTGATATATCTTTACCTGCTGGATATTATGATGCTTTAAGGGTTTCTATTGGAGAGGCTAATGGTAAAAACTGGTGGTGTGTGATGTTTCCTCCTTTATGTTTTGTAGATGTTTCTTCTGGTGTTGTTCCTGAAGATTCTAAGGAAACTTTAGAGGAAAGTCTATCTGATGAGGAGTATGAATTGATTTCTGGTAGTTCTACTGAATTTGAGGTTAAATTTAAGCTTGTAGAGTTTTTTGAGAATTTTAAGAATACATTTGCACAAAAATAAAAAGTGGCACATTGTGCCATTTTTTATTTTAATTCTACTATTGTTACTCCCATTTCTCCTTCACCGAAAGTCCCATTTCTAAAACTTTTTACGTGTGGATGTGTTTTTAAATATCCTTGAATTCCGCTTCTTAGTTTTCCTGTTCCTTTTCCGTGTACTATTCTTGTTGTTTTCATGCTTGTCATACTACATTCGTCTAGGCATTTGTCTATTATTGGTATTGCTTCGTCTACTGTTAGTCCTATTACATTTATTTCTGTTGATACATTATTTTTTACATTTATTTCTTTTTTATTTATCTTTTCACTTTTCACTTGAGGTTCTTCATTCAAATTATTGTTTTTTATAAATATGTCTTCTATATGAAAGTCTGTTTTTGCCATTCCTATTTGTACTCTTACTTTGTTTGATTTGTTTGGTAGCTTTAATATTGTTCCTTCCTGGTTTATGCTTCCAATGTATACTTTCATTCCTATCTTTAAATCTTCTGGTTTTGTGTCTGATTTTAATTTACTGTTTTCGATTTTTAATTCTTTTATTTCTTCATTTAAATTGTTTTTTATTTTGTTCATTTTGTTTTTGTCTTCTTGTTCAGCTATTTTTTTTATCATATTTTCAGCTTTATCTTTTGCATTTAGTAGTATTTTTCTAGCTTCATAGGTTGCTTCGTCTATTATCTTTTTTGCTTGTAGTTCTAGTTCTGTGTTGTCTCGCTCTAGTCCTTTTTTCAGTTGTTCTATTTCTTTTAAATTTTTTTCTGTTTTTTCTTTTTCTTGTTCAATTAATATTTTGTTGTCATATATTTCTTTTAATACGTCTTCTATATTTATATTTTCTTGTTTTGTTAGTTCTTTTGCTCTGTTTAGTATGTGTTCTTCTAAACCTAGTCTTTTACTTATTGCAAAGGCATTACTTCTTCCTGGTACTCCCATTAATATTTTATATGTTGGTTTCATGTTTTCTACATCAAATTCTGAACTTGCATTTTCAAAGTTGTCCGTTGTTATTGCATAGTTTTTTATTTCTGAATAGTGTGTTGTTACTACATTTAGTGATTGTTTTCCATTTAGTTCTTCTAATATACTTATTGCTAGGTTTGCTCCTTCTGCTGGGTCTGTTCCTGAACATAGTTCGTCTAATAGTATTAAACTTTTTTCTGTTGATTTTTTCATCATGTCTACTATGTTTATCATATGTGATGAAAATGTGCTTAGTGAGTCTGCTATACTTTGTTCGTCTCCTATGTCTGCAAATATGTTGTCAAATACATATATTGAACTTTTTTCTCCTGCTGGTATATATAGTCCACTCATTCCCATGCATGATAATAGTCCTATTGTTTTTAGTGTTACTGTTTTTCCTCCTGTGTTTGGTCCTGTTATTACTAGTGTGTTATATTTTTCTCCTATTTCTATGTCTACTGGTACTACTTTGTCTTTGTCTATTAATGGGTGTCTTGCTTTGTTTAGTTTTACTATTTTTTTGTCGTTTATTATTGGTGATACTCCATAATTTGCTATTCCAAATTTTGCTTTTGCAAATATGAAGTCTAATTTGCCAATTATTTTTATGTTTGTATCTAATTCTCTGGTTATTCCCATGAATAGTTCTGAGAGTTCTTGTTGTATTTTTTGGATTTCGTTTGCTTCTTCTAGTTTTAATGTGTTTATTCTGTTGTTCATTTCAAATACTGGTAATGGCTCTACAAATACTGTTGCACCACTTGCTGATATGTCATGTACAAATCCTTTTATTTCATTTCTGTATTCTTGTTTTACTGGTATTACATATCTTCCATTTCTTATTGTTATAAATGCTTCTTGCAGGTATTTTGAGTGTAGGTAATTGTTTAGTTTGTTTTTTATTTCGTTTTGTATTTGTTTTATGTTTTTTCTGATTGTATATAGATTTTTTGATGCATGGTCATCTAGTGTGTTTTCGTCTATTATTGATTTGAACATTTTGTCTTCTATGACTATATTTTCGTATATGTCAAAGAAATAGTTTCTTAGTTTGTTTGTGTCTATATTTTCTATTTCTGATACTTTTTCATAGTATTCTTTTAGTTCCCTAGACATTTTTAGTACTTTTGCTAAGTCTAATAATTGTTTTATTGATAGAGTTCCACTAGCTTCTAATGTTCTTAAGTGTACATTTATGTTGTCTATTTCTCCTAGTGGTATTCCTCCTATTCTATGTGTTAATATATCTGCTTGTTCTGTTTCTTTTAGGTTTATTTGTACTTCTTCTTTATTAAATGATGGTTTTAAATTTTTTACCATTTCTTTTCCTAAGTATGTTACTGAATACTTCTCTAACATTTCTAGAATCTTATTAAATTCTAATTTATCTAAATATTTCTTTTCCATTTCTTCCTCTTTTCTGTAATTTATTTTATCCTGTTATTTTTCTTACTATCCCTGTTGTTCCATCTATTTCGATTTTGTCTCCTGTTTTTATATTATTAAGTAATCCTTTTATTCCTACAACTGCTGGTATCCCTAGTTCTCTTGAGACAATTGCTGAATGTGATAATAAACTTCCTCTTTCTACTAGGATACCACTTGATGCTGGAAATAACATTATCCAACCTGGATCTGTAAATTCTGCTACTAATATTTCTCCCTGTTCTATTTTGGCATTTTGGGGCTCTTTTATTACTCTTGCTTTTCCTGTTATTTTTCCTGGTGATGCTCCTATGCCTTTTAATTCTATTGTTTTATCATTATTCTGTTTTGTTTCTTGTTGTCTCTTAAAGTTGTTTCCTATATTTACTGCTCCATTTGTATAAAATCTTTCGTCTGGAGTTACATTTTTATATTTTTCGTATTGAGTTTTCCTTATGGCTATTAGTTCTTTAAGATTATTTGTCGTGGATTTTCCATCTATAAAATATAATATTTCGTCAACTTCTAAATAGAATATGTCTCTTTTTTCTTCTATTACATTCATTGATGTTAATATCATTCCTATTCTTAAAAAGATTTCTCTTATTCTCCCAAATAGTTTTGTTCTCTCAAATCTTAAGTTTTCTCTGTTTTTTACTGTATATCTTGCTTGTTTTAATAAAAATAGAAATTTTGCTTTTTTTATAGGTCTATATTTTAGTTTTTCTTTTACCCTTTTTTCGGCTTTTTTTCTTGATAGTTCTATATCCATTTTTTCAATTTTGTTTGTTTTCATTCGTTTTGCTAATGTCGCTATTGAATGGTATAAACTAGTTGGATTGTCTTTTAGTGTTTCTGTTTCTAGTTTTAATTCTTGCAAACATCTATCGGAAAATTTTTCTAAGTATTCATTCATTTTGTTATTTAGTTTTTTATATTGTGGTAGTTTCTTTTTTATATATAGTATATTTTCGTTATCAAGTAATTCTATTATTTCGTCATTGTCTTTTACGATTTCTGCCATTTCTTTTATTCTTTTTGCTGGTTCTGCACTTATTATTCCTCCTTCAGAGCATAATAAATCATTATGTATCATGTCTCCTTCTTCTTTAAATATTTCCTTGCATTGATTTTTTAATTGTCCATAGAAAATCATTGCCAGAAAGTCATTTACAAGTGGAGCATCCCATTTATGTAATAATTGTCTTTCTAGTTCATAATAATAATCATGTAAATTATATAAGTCCATATTATTTATTTTTTTGTCTTTTAAGGCTGTATTTAGTCTTTTATAAAATTTTTCTGTCATTTTTCTTATGTTGATAAATCCCTTTAATAACCCATAGCCTGTGTTTATAAGTCCAATTTTATCTTTTAGTGTTGCTTCTGGTACAGGGAATAAATCATCTGGTAAACTTTCTTTTACTCCCATCATTTGTTCCATGAATTTTTTATTGTTTCCTATCCCTGGAAACATTGATAGTATAGAATACCACCCATATAAGTTGTAATATACTCTGCCTTCTATTATTGCTAACATGTTTTTGAATATTGATGTGTTCATTTCTATTTTTTCTTGTGGTACATTAAATATTTTACATAATTCTATATAGACGTTTTCATATACCATTCTAATAAATGAGAATGTTAATGGTGTGGTTATTCCTCCATAGCTTTCTACTATGTTACTATTGTCAAATACATTTATTTTTGATGTTTGATTGGCTTTCTTTCCTAATGTAGTTATTGGTCTTGATTGCAATAAATATAAGTTTTCTCCTTCGAATGCCCATTCTATGTCTTGGAATCTACCGAAATAGTTATTTGCTTTTTCTATTAATTCTTTTACTTTGATTATTTCTTTGTCTTTTAGTACTTGTTGTGTTTCTAAGTTTCCTACTATAGGTTTTTCTATAATTTTTCCTTTTTCTAATATATGCATTACGTTTTTTGTGGCAATTTGTTTTTCTATTTGTTCATCTTTTATTATATATGTGTCTGCATTTGCTATTCCATCTACTAGCCCGCTTCCTAGTCCATATACTGCTGATATAATTGTTTCTTTTACATTTGATGTGATTGGATTTGCTCCAAAGGCAACTCCTGATTTTTCGGAGTTTACCATTTTTTGTATTATAACAGATGGTATTGATATTTCATTTATGTTGTTTTCTTTTCTATAACTTTCTATTCTTTCTGAGAATGCTGACATATATACTTGTTTTACTTTTGTGATTACATTTTCTTTTTTTACATATAAATATGTATCGAATTGTCCGGCAAAAGAGTTGTCGTTTGAATCTTCATTTATTGCTGAACTTCTTATAGCAAAATAACTGTCTTCTGGAAATTCTTTTAATCTAGTTTTTATTTCTTCTATCACTTCTTGTAATATTTCTTTTTTTTCTATATCAAATCCTAGATAAGATATTACAAACCATTTTGGAATATTATCTATTACTTGTCCTATTTTTGCTAGTGCTGCGCCTTTTCCTCCCATTTGTTCATATTCTTTTGAGTTTTGTTCTATTATATATTTCATTTTCTTTTGCTCCTTTTATATCTTTAATAACATACTTAGATATACTAATATTATATAGATATTTGCACTTGTTTCTACCATTTTGGCAAATGTCTTGTTCTTTTTTATTATAAATAAAATATTTATTATATTTATTATTGCATATGTTAGTATTATTGGTACTATATAATTAGTTCCTAAAATCATATATTGAACAATTACCAATAGTGTTTCAAGTATGATTAATATTGTTATTGCTTTTGGTATTCCAAATATTGCTGTATATGTTTTTACTCCTTTTTCTTCTTGTTCTTTTGCTCTTATTTTTCTAGCTATTTCAACTATCCATGATATTATATATGATAATATTATTATTTTCCAAGTGTCTTTATTTTTTCCTATTTGCATAAATGATGTTATGTATAAAACCATTAATGGCATCATTATTTCGTCTAGTAATACTTCTAGTAATATGTGCTTTTCTAAAATTTTTTTTATAAAAAATCCTTTGCTCATTATTGCAAAAAATGCCCACATTATCAATAAATATATTATTGATTTTATTCGATTTTCGGTTGCAAATACTGTTATTATTATTTGTAATAATGCACATATAATGAATAATATTTTTAGTTCTTTTAGCTTTATTAATCCTCTTGGTACTGGTCTATATGGTCTATATTTACAGTCTTCTTCATAGTCTTTAAATTCATCTACAATTCTTACCATTAAGAATTGTAAAAATGTAACTATTGTTATTGGTATTATAATTATATAGTTGATTTCATGTTCTCTATTTGGTGTATTGAAGTTTACAAATCCAAATACTCCAATAGCAATACTTAATACATATATCCCAAATATTATGATTGGAAATCTCTCTTTTTGATATGTATACCATTTTTTTATAAATTTCATTTTTTTAATACCTTTCTTAATTCTTTATAATCTACTTTTGTATTGTGTCTTTTGTCTAATGGTATTTTCTTAATATATCTTATTTCTTCTATTTTCTCAAAGTCAATTTCTTTTTTTATTTTTTCTATTGGTATTTTACAAGGTTTTTCAATGATTATTGTTATTTTATTATTGTTTTTTAATACTGCTGTTTTACCTATATTTTCAAATTTTGCATGTAAAGCAGCTTCTATGCTGAAGTATGGTTCTTTTATTCTTCCTTTAAGCCATAGTCTTCCTTTTTTGTCAAAACTACCTATGTCTCCTGTTCTGTGAAATATTTCTTCCTCAACATAAAATTTATTTTCTCTATCTCCTATTCCTCCTACATAACCTTTTAATACATTTTCTCCTGTAACTACTATTTCTCCATTGTCTTGTACTTGCATTTTATTAAATTCTTCTGTTGTTATTTTTCCAATTTCCTTTTTATCATTTTTTATTAATTTACATTTTTTTACTCCTATGATATTTCCTGCTAAAATACCATAACCATTTTTAATTTTGTCTATGTCCTTTTTACTTATGTTTGTAACATCACATTCTGATATTGGTTCTGCTTCTGTTGAGCCATATAGTGTGATTATTTTAGCTTTTGGAAAAACTTTTTTTATATTATTAATTAGGTCAATGAATACTGCCCCTCCTCCTGTAAATACTTTTTTTACGTTTTCTATTTGTATATTGTTTTTTATTCCATATTTCACAATAATTTGCAATAGTCCTGGTGCTGCCATTATTCTGTTTACTTTATGTTTTTTTATTTGGTTAATTATTTTTTTTGGTTTTGTTTTCCCTAAGTTGCTGAAATTTGCTTGTGCTATTAGTGTTGATATTCCTGCACTAATATTTGATAATGTGAATATTGGGATAGTAGATATTTCTATATCTTCTTTCTCATAGTTTAGTGTGTTTATTAAGATTTTTTCTTGACATTTTAAAAATGTATGGCTTCTTGAGGCTATCTTAGGTTTTCCTGTTGTACCACTTGTGTATGTTAGTATTGCTGAAAAGTCTTTTTCAACTTCTTGTACCTCTAATTTTTCGCTTGTTTTTAACTTATTTATTATGCTTACATCAATTTTTGTGTTTAGTTTTCTTAAATTGTTGTTTATGTTTGAGTATAAGATGTATTTTTTTGTCCCTATTATAGCTTTTATGCTATTGTATTCATTGTTTTTCATTCCACTTTTTATAAATCCTGCATCCATAAAACATGGAATTGCTCCTATTGACCATAAACTTATTAGTACTATATATAATTCTTTTGACATTTGTGTTAATACTAATATTTTTTGACCTTGTTTTATTCCTTTTTTTAATAAATACTCTTTAAATCCTGCTACTTTTGTATATAATTTTTTATAGGTTATTTGCTCTTTTTTGTCAATTATTACTATTTTATCTGGGTATTTTTTGTAATTCTCAACTAATTCATATGCCAAATTATTCATTTTTAATTTCTTTCCTTTCTAAGGCACTGATCTGGTTGGAAAAGATTTGTTACTAATTATTTTTCAACCTTTATATTTCCTTCCTATATAATGCATATTCTCTAATTTTTTCTGCTTTGTTTCTTTTGGCTATTTTTTGTGATGTGTTTGTACTGTGCATAAATGCAAATATCCAGTCTTTGAATCCTTTTTGTATGGCTATTTTCGCTATTTTATTTAACATTATATTCCCTATAGCTAATGTTTCGTATTCTGGTAATACTGCTATGGTTTTTAATATTAGTGTTTTTATTTCTCCATTTATTTTTAGTTCATTATAATCTGGTATACAAAATATAAATCCAATTTCTTTTTCCTCTTTTTCTGCTATTAGTATAAATTCTGGTTCTATTAATGTTAGATATTGCTTATATTGTTCTAAAAATTCTTCTTTTTCTATATCTGTATAATATGGATTCCTTTTGAAACTTTTTATGGATATATTATATATTTTTGTTAGGTCTTTTATTGCTTGTTCTTTGTTAAATTTTCTGATTATTATATTGTTTCTTTTTAGTTTGTTTTTTACTTTTTCTATTGTTTCAGAATAGTATGCATCATCTATTTTTCCTTTGTTTGATGTGTATGTATTACATTCTCTAAATCCTGATTTTTCTAAGAGTGCATTGTATTCTATTGGGCTTACATTTTCTAGTAAAAATTCTGGTTCATTATTTGTGGTTTTTAATGTTCTATATTTCTTCCATGTGTTTCCATTCATTGGTGCAATTATTGTATGTATTCCTTTTTCTTTGAATATTTTTTCACATTCACTTATTAATTTTTTTCCTTGTTTTTCATCTATAATTTCTATATCTCCTATTGTTCCTACGTTTTTTCCTTCTATTATTGGCGTTTTTGTATAATAACATTTTGCTTTTGCTATTTCTTTTCCTTCTTCTAATAGTGTGATTTTTATTTTTCCATTTTCTTCATTTTTTATTATTTCCATTCTATTCTCCTTCTGTTACAATTGTTATAATTTTTTTCTATTTCAACGGGCAGACACAGGGCCTGCCCCTACAACAATTGTGCTATTGTCATTATTCCAATTAATATTGCTACTATTTTCATATGTATTAACCCATTTTTTATTGATATTTCCTCTTTTTCTACTTCTTTTTTTGCTATCATAATTGCTATACATGATATTAATAGCATTATTATTGATATTATTATTGTGATTATTTGTATGTCTTCTTTGAATATAATTTTATGAATTATTATACTTGGTATAAATATGATTATAAGTCCTTTTAAAAAAGCACCTATTACGCTTTTTGTTTCTGTTAGGTTAAAATAGTATTTTAGTCTTACAAATGTGTTTATTGATAAATGCATACTATATGCTAGACTATATGTAATAAAAAATTTTGCTTTTTCTCCTGTTATTGTTGCTAGCCCTGCAATTATAATTCCAACTAATACATTTGTTTCTATTATTCTTGCATCATATAAATTATTTTTTTCGTTTTCTCTTTGTTTCGGAAATCTTAAACATGTTAAAAATAACATTAGTGGTGGAAAGATTCCATATATTCCATATAGTGTAACTGTTAAATATCCAACTACAAATGCTTCTACTAGTGTTAACTTACTAAATGATTTTACTCTATTTGCAATTGTTACTAGTATGAATATTGTGATAAGTATTATTAAGTTTATTCTTAGGTTTTGTTCTTCTAAATTTATATGTGTTACTAATAGTGCATATGTGGTTAGGGGTATTAATAAATTGTCATTTCCAGAGTGTGATACCATTTCCATTAATGATACATTAAATCCTATTATTGCTGAAATAATTAGGGTTTCTTCTCTTCCTACATTTGTATATAGTAATAATGGTACTAATGTAATTATAAATGCTGTCATGAAAAACATGAAGCTACCTTCTATGCTTTTAGAGTCTTCATTCATATAACTTATATCTTTTTTTCCATAATTTTTTCCTATTAGTGCTGCTACACTATCTGCTAATGTTAATATTAGTATTGGTATACTATATAGGATTTTGTCTCCTTTTGATAAATAGAATATTACTAATACTGAGATTACAAAAAATATCTCGCCCCAAGATTCTCTATCTACACTATATATTACTGTTCCTATACCATTTTTTAATTTTGTGTATTTTAATATTATAAGTATAAGTATTGCTAAAATTGCTAGTATTGCTACAGAGTATATAGAAGTAAATATGTATGGTAATATTAACATTGATATTCCCATTGTTATGTGAAATGTTTTTCTTTTTGTTTCACCATCTATTTTTGTCTTTTTTTCTATTAATTTAATTATTGCTAAGTCTACAGATAGTAATAATATTATTAATATTATACTTGTCCATTCTATAATCATTTTTTCTCCTTTTTATTCCTTATCTAACTTCTTCTAATATGAATTTGCTGTAAAAAAATGCTTTGTCTTTTTTTAATAATTCTTCGGATTTTTTTTCTTTATAGCTAAGTTCTTTTATATATTTTGAAGCTCTTTTGTCTGATAACATGTTCCAATATGCAATTTTGGCTCCCTTTTCTGATTTTGTGAGTATTTTTCTAACTATTTTGCACATTTGTTCTTCACTCATGTACTCAAATATGTCACTTAAATTATATTTGCTTATATTTCCAATGTCTTCTCTTTCTATAAATGTTTCTATTGTTTCTTCTAAAACTTCTATTCTATCAATGTTGTTTTTTATTGTTTGAAAATTTTCTTTTCTGTATGCAACTGGTAGAACATTTTCGTATTTTCCATTAATTATATAGTGTAAATATGAGTTTTGTGATGTATCTAGTTGTGTTATTGCGTATTTTGTCCTTTCTAATATATGTTCTGCTACATTTACATTAACATATCTAAAAAATGCTTTATCTCTTCCTATTTTTCCCATTACAGTTTTTGAAAAAAATATTCTGAATACAGCCTGCCATCTTAAATTATTCCATTTTTTGTTATAAAATTCTATCCTTTCTTCTTTTGTCTTTTTTACTAATAATTCTCTTCTTGTTTTTTTACTATGTACTAATGGCAATACTTTTTTTCCAAATATGTTAAAATAGTGTTCGAATTTTCCTACATTTATTATCCCTTTTTTTATATATTCTATATTGTTATTGAAGTATTTTTTTACATTATCTGGTAAGTATTGCTCTATTTTTTTATATAGTTCTATTCTATCTTTGCATTCAAAAATTCCTAGTATTTGCATACATTCTTTATAGTCCAAATATTTGTAACATGTAATTTTAAATTGTGTGCACATTATTTGATTATCATTTAAGTCTATCGCATATACTCTTTTTGGATTTTTAATTAACATACTTATTGCATTTTCTCCTGCTGATGCTATTGATAGTATATTATCTTGCTCTTTGATGTCTAATGCTTCTATTAATATGTCTGCATCTTCCCAAACTTGTGCATATCGTATTATGTTGAATTTTGCATATTTTTCTATTTCACTTTTTACTAACTCTTTTTTTGCCATTTTTACCTCTTTATAATTATATTATTTCAATTATATTATAATATAAAAGAGCCAAGTTTTCTACAATTATATTTTATTTATATTTTTTCTTTTATTAATTGTTACAATTTACAGCTATCCTAACATAAAAATTTGTGTTTGTGGGGAGGATTTTATATTTTTAAATTATTATATGAATTTTTTAATATATTGATATATGTAGGGGCACGGCGCACCGTGCCCAAATAGATAATTATAAATTTTATATAATTTTAATATTAAACGATATATCCTATAATTTATTATTATGTTAAATGTTATAATTTTTGCCTATTTCAATGGGCACGGTGCGCCGTGCCCCTACGATATTATTCATCATTAACCATTCATTATTAATTATTCATTGTGATTTTATTTAATAAAATCACCCCTACAACCCCTAATTTATATATTAGAACTGCGAATTGTGACTATTAATTCTTGCTTTTTTATGTCCTTATACTATATATACAATTTCATTGTTTGGAAAGTATTTTTTTAATTGCTCTTTGAAGAATTTTTCTCCCTCTTTCCTTATTTCTTCTTTATACCAATATTTTCCTCTTCCTCTTCCTGTCATCTTTTCTTTGTTATATAGATTTATTGCATTTGGAAATGCTTCTTCGTTTATTTTTGTGTGTACATAACTATATGTCATAAATATTACTTCAAAGAATATTTCCTTTTTGGCTTTTTCTGTGAGTTCTTCATTTAGTCTTTTTATTAGTTCTAAGTATAGTTCTTCCCAGTTTTCTACGAATATAACTGGTGCAATTAATATTCCTATTTTGTACCCCGCTTCTTTTAGTTTGTTTATTGCTTCTATTCTTCCTTTTAGTCTTGATGTTCCAAATTCTACCTTGTTTATTATTTCTTCTGGGTTTACACTCATTCTTACTATTGTTTTTCCTTTATGGTTTAATGGTAGTATTTCATCTACCATATCGAATTTAGTTGGGAATGTTAGATTTCCTTTATCTGCTTTGAAGTTTTCTATTGTCCATACTAGATTTTTAGTTATTGTATTTTCTAATATTAAATCACTGTTGCTTCCAATTTCAAATGTAAGCTCTTTTTCTGATTTGTTTGATACTTTTATTATCTTGTCTAGCATTTCTTCTCTGTTTACAAATAATCGTAGGTATGCACATTTATTATAATTACATACTAAGTAGCAATACATACATGCTGCTATACATCCAGATGAGGTATATGGTACTAGATAGTCTGATATTTTATGGTTTTCTACAAATTTGTGTGTTTTTCTTGTTCCTATTATTAGATTTGCTTTCATGTTTAAGAATTCTTTGTTTTCTTTTTTTCTCATTTCCTCTATTGCATTATGGTTTTGTATTTCTATTTTGGGCGTATCTTTATATTTTTCTAATAGTTCTTTGCCTAGTTGATAATTTTCTATTTCTTTTTCAAAATAAATAGCTTTGGGTTTAAACATTGCTTTCCTCCTTTTTATTAATGTTTCCCAAAACTATTTTTTTATAATATTTTTTTAATTTGTTTTGCATTTCTTTCCAGTGTATTGCATTGCTATTCTGTTTTCTGGATTTTTGTCAAATAGATATAATATTGCTAGAAATATCCATTCTAATGGTTTCATTATTATATATGTTATGTCTGCTTGTACAGGTGTATTGATATGTTTTGATAACGGATATCCATATTTGTCATAAGTATTTCTTATAAAGTGATGAAGCCTTGGCGTTTTTTCTTCTATTAGTTGTTCAAATGCGTTTGCTATACATAATTGCCTATTTACTATTATTTTCTTTCCATGTCTTATCCCCATTCTAGTTGGCTTTACTAGCTCTTTGTGACCTCTTAATGATACTGTACATAGATAATGTGCATCATATTCTATAGGTGGTGGCGATATCTTTTGTGATAATGTCCAGTCACTTGTTTCTAAAAATGCTTGTATAGCTTCGTCTGGTCTTTGTCCAAATAGTACTAATATGCATATTAGTATTATACTTAGTGGTACTGCAAATATTATTGCTAAAATCGGCCATGTTGATATATTATTTAATATTTCATTACATTTGTTTAAAAATTTATTATTATATTCCTTTACTGCTTTTTCTTTTTTCTTATAATAGTTCATAGTTTCTATTATCGCTCTTATACTACATAGTATATAATTTATAGGAAATATCATTAAATATGTAATTATAAATCCAGTATATAAACTTTTTATCGTTTGAATTATTAATATTAACATAAATATTGAACATATCATAATTCCTGACATTGAACACACTATTATTAGTGGTGGTAAGTCTATTTTTCTTACTTTTATTAATATGTATGAAATTATTCCTAGCATTAGTATTCCTATTACTGTTGGCATACTCCAACTTGCTATAGGTGCATGAACTGCTGTGTCTATACCTATATATAATTGCTCAGTATAATCTTTAAAGTCCATTAGTTTATATAGTATTGTACTTAATAGTATTCCAAATACAAATATTAATATGTCTATTACATCTTCTTTGATTTTTTTCTTTTTGAATAAATTTATTAAGTTAAATGCTGTTAATATTAATGGTCCAAATATACATAATATTATTAATGCTATTATAAAAAATCCTACAATGCTCATGTTTTTCCTCTTTCATTGATTATAATTTTAGTTTATAGCTTTATCTCAGAGTTTTGTTCATTTTTTCATATATTGTTATGTATTATTATATTCTCTATCTGCCTGTAATATTTTATCATCTTTTCTCCAATCCTAAACCATAACTTGTAAGTTGTCGATATGATTATAACACAAAAGATAGATAATATTCAAACTATTACCTATCTTTATTAAAATATTTATAATCTTATCTTTCTACTGGCATATCTATATAAGCGCCATTTTTAATCATTTCTGGAGTTAATTCTACTCCACCCATAACTCCCAATAATTGGCTAGCACCCTTTCTTGATTCATCTGTATCTCTGTCAAATCCATATATATCCCAATCTTCTGCATAAAAACTTGAGGATCAAACTGCTCCAAATAATACCAAGAAAGCATTTCTACATCTCCTGATTTATCTCCTGCTGTAAATCCCCCTGCATGAAGCCTATAATCCTGTTTTATCAGAAGGTCTTCCTATTGATATTACTAATCTATAACTTGTAATTTTGTATTACTTTAAAATAATATTATATGCAAAATTCGACATCCAATGGGGAATAATTGCACCATATAATGAATTTGTTTTTAAATATATAAAATTTAGAACAAGATGTGTAATGAATAAATCTATAATCCAACTAAAATTTTTTATAGCTAAATCATTTAATGTCATTCCATAAGCTATCATTCTGTATGGAAAGTGCATTATTATAAATAGAATACCTACTACAAATACTGCTATCCATCTTTTTTTTATTAAACCATATATCCTTGTTCCTATATATCCTCTAAAAACAAATTCTTCACAAACTGATACTAATAAATAATATACTAATAGTATTAAAATTTCTTGTATAGAAATCAAATTACTTCCATTTATTAAACTTGATAAACAATTATTATAAAATAGAAAAGAGGCAAGTATTATTCCTATAATAATGCTATGTTTCCACTTTCCCTTATAAAGACCTATTGTTTCTAAACTTTGCTTATTTAACTTAATAAATAGTACTGTAATGACTATCATTAAAGCATTAAATATACAACCAACTAACATTATATTTTCTCTTATAAATTCAAATTTAATTTGTAATACTGCTAAAATGGAATAGATTAACATCATAATTCCAAATAATGCAAATGATAATACTCCATCTCTTTTTGTATATTGTTTTAGGCTACTCTCATATCCTATATCTGTTTGTAATATTTTCAACATATTTTTCTCCACTTCTAATAAAATAAATAGTGATTTGGTGATTACTTTTTATAATCAATATTGGCTAATTTTGCTTGTTTACACAAGTCTTTTGTTTGTATTTTATATTGTTTTCCATCTTTTATTGTATAAGTTCCACATTGTCTAAACTCAA
>CAOKMR010000036.1 GCA_948469815.1 uncultured Clostridiaceae bacterium
TGGGTATCTTATTTTTTATCAATTTAATTTTCCCGAATTTATTTTACACTAACAGTGTTAACCTTGACAAACAAATACTACTGTATTATAATGTTAACCATAGTTAACAAAGAGGGAGATAGAAATGATATCAAAAGCTTCAGAAGAATATTTAAAAACAATGTATATTTTAAAAAAGCAAAATGGATATATTAGAGTTACAGACATTGCTAATAAAATGAATTGTTCTAAACCCAGTGTAAATAAAGCAATATATAACCTAAAAGATGAAGGAATGTTAAATTATGAATCTTATGGAACTATTGAATTAACTCAAGAAGGAGAAAACTTAGCAAAAAAAATTTTAGAAGCATATGATATTGTTTACTTATTTTTAAAAGATGTATTAAATTTAGAGGAGAATGAAGCAGAAAATGAGGCTGAAAGAATTAAATTAGCAATAAATGATAATACTATAAATAAACTAGCAAAATATGTTCATAAAGTTTTAGATTTGAGCAATTTAGATTGTAATTATGACATTAACAAAGAAAGATGTAGAGATTGTGTAAAACGAACAAGTATTAAAAGAAAATAAAATGGGCGGACACAAGGTCCGCCCCTACATGAACAAAAGAAATTTCAACGTGTAGGGGCGATTATTAATCGCCCGCTCTCCAAGGAATTTTCTTGATAAACATTTATAAAAGAAAGGATAAAAAGATGAAACAAACTTTACTAGAAATAAAAGACTTATGTGTAAAAGCAGAAGATAAAGAGATTTTAAAGGGAATAAATTTAAAAATAAATAAAGGAGAAATACATGTAATAATGGGACCAAATGGTTCTGGAAAAACTACAACAGCAAATGCAATTTTAAATAATCCTGCATATACAAAGACAAATGGAACAATTAATTTTGAAGGAACTGATATAACAAACTCAAAAACTGATGAAATTGCAAGAAACGGTGTATTTATGTCATTCCAATTACCAGAAGAAATACCAGGAGTATCTGTTACTAATTTCTTAAAATATGCCAAGAATAAAGCTACAGGAGAACCAGTAAAAATATTTAAGTTTAAACAAGAATTAAAACAATACATGGAAGAACTAAATATGAACTCAAATAATATGGAAAGAAGCTTAAATGTAGGATTTTCTGGTGGAGAGAAAAAGAAAAATGAAATTCTACAAATGCTTGTATTAAATCCAAAACTAGCTATTTTAGATGAAACAGACTCAGGATTAGATGTTGACGCCATAAAAACAGTATCAAAAGGAATAGAAATGTTTAAGAATGATGATAATGCAATACTTATTATAACTCATAATACAAAAATACTACATAGTTTAAAAGTAGATTATGTACATGTTTTAGTAAATGGAAAAATTGTAAAAACAGGGGAACAAGAACTGGCGAATGAGATTGAAGCGAATGGATATGAGCAATATAAACATAAAGCGTGAGAAATTTATAAAATAAATTTCGCTCGCCTTTATGCGAAGCGAATGGATATGAGCAATATAAACATAAAGCGTGAGAAATTTATAAAATAAATTTCGCTCGCCTTTATGCGAAGCGAATGGATATGAGCGATATAAGCATGAAGCGTGAGAAATTTATGAAATAAATTTCACTCGCCTTTATGCGAAGCGAATGGATACACAGAATATAAAGATTGAACGTAGGGGCACATTGCATGTGCCCAGAGAAAGGAATTAGCAAAACAATGTCTAAGACAAATATAGATGAAATAAATAGAAACATTTATGACATTAAAAATAAAGATGAATATGAATTTAAAATAAAAAAAGGTCTTACGCCAGAAATTATAAAAGAAATATCAATTCAAAAAAGAGACCCAGAATGGATGAGAGATTTTAGATTAAAAGCATTAGAGGTATATAATAAATTAGAGTTACCAACTTGGGGACCAGATCTCTCAGAATTAAATATGGAAGAAATTGCAACATATGTAAGACCTAAAACAAAATTAAATAATTCTTGGGAAGATGTACCAGAAGATATAAAAACTACTTTTGATAAATTAGGAATACCAGAAGCAGAAAAAACATCTCTTGCAGGAGTAGGAGCACAATACGACTCAGAGGTAGTTTATCATAGTATGAAAGAAGAACTTATAAAACAAGGTGTTATATATACAGATATGGAAACAGCAGTAAGAGAATACCCTGACTTAGTTCAAAAGCATTTTATGAAATGTGTTCCAATATATGATCATAAATTTGTAGCTTTGCATGGTGCAGTTTGGTCAGGAGGATCATTTGTATATGTACCAAAAGGAATAAAAGTAGACATTCCGCTTCAATCTTATTTTAGATTAAACTCCCCAGAATCAGGTCAATTTGAACATACATTAATAATAGTAGATGAAGGTGCAAGTTTACACTTTATAGAAGGATGTTCTGCACCAAAATACAATAAAGTAAATTTACATGCAGGATGTGTTGAACTATATGTTAAAGATAATGCCTATTTAAGATATTCAACAATCGAAAACTGGTCAAAAAATATGTTAAACTTAAATACTAAAAAAGCAATAGTAGGTAAAAATGCTAAAATGGAATGGGTTTCTGGTTCATTTGGTTCAAAAATATCAATGTTATATCCAATGAGCATATTAAATGGTGAAGGTTCAAAAACAGAATTTACAGGGATTTCATTTGCAGGAAAAGGGCAAAACCTAGATAATGGTTTTAAAGTAATTCATAATGCAAAAAATACATCAAGTGTAGTTAATGCAAAATCAATATCTAAAAATGGTGGAAAATGTACTTATAGGTCTTTAGTAAGGATAGAAGAAAATGCTAAAAATTCAAAATCTTCAGTGTCTTGTGAATCATTAATGTTAGATGATATTTCAATATCAGATACGATACCAGTAAATGACATAAAAACAGATGAGGTAGAATTTTCTCATGAAGCTAAAATTGGTAAAATTAGCGATAAAACTATTTTTTATTTGATGAGTAGAGGTTTATCAGAAGAAGATGCAAAGGCTATGATTGTTAGAGGATTCGCATATCCAATATCTAAAGAATTGCCTGTTGAATATGCAGTGGAGATGAATAATCTTATTAACCTAGAGCTAGAAGGCTCTATTGGTTGAGATTTAAAATATTTTTCTGTGTAGGGGCGATTATTAATCGCCCGCTGAAATTGGCGATAAATAGAATATGAAAGGAATTAAAATATGCAAACATTAAAATTAAATGAAACACCAATAAGAACATGTAGGAATTTTAATATCAATAATATTAAATTAGAAAATATTGAAATTCCAAATACTATAAATAAATTTAATAATATTAAAATAACTGGCGATATTTCTCTAATAAGTAATAATACCAGTGATATTAAATTAACTTATGGTATAGAAGAAGGGCTTATAAAGCAAATAAAAGAATACCAAAATGCAAAAATAGCAATTAACTGTAATGGAAAATTGCAATGTACCCATGAAAAACTAGACATAGATTTTAACCTTGATGAAGATAACTCTACATTATTAGAAAACCTTGAAATTATAGCAAATGAAAACTCAAAATCAACAATAATATTAAAATATAAATCAGAAAAAGATTTGGAATTCTGGCATAATGGTGTAATAAGAGTAAATGCTAAAAAAAATTCGGAAATAAATATTATTTTAGTAAATTTGTTAAATATAAAGTCTAACAATTTTATGAGTATTGAAAACAATATAGAAGGAAATGCAAAAGTTAAATATACGATTATAGATTTTGGAGGAAAGAATAGTATTACAAATTATTACTCTAACATAATAGGAGAAAATGCAGATAATAAAATAAATACTATATACTTAGGAAAAGAAAATCAATTATTTGATTTAAACTATATTGGAGAATTACGAGGAAAAAAATCTAATATAGATATAGAGGTTCAAGGAGCTTTAACTGATAAAGCTAAAAAACATTTTAAAGGAACTATTGATTTTAAAAAAGGATGTAAAAAAGCAACAGGAAACGAAAATGAAGCATGTATGCTTTTATCAGATACTGCAAAATCTTTAGCTCTACCAATGTTATTATGTTCAGAAGAAGATGTTGAAGGAAATCATAGTAGTTCAGCAGGAAAGATTGGAGAGAAAGAACTATTCTACATTATGAGTAGAGGTTTTGAATTAAAAGAAGCAATGAAATTAATTGTAAGAGCAAAATTTAATAAAATAATAGAAAATATAGATAATGAAGAACTAAAAGAAGAAATTTCTAATGAAATTGATAAAAGACTAGATTAATATTAGTTTGAATCTTGTTTGCCTAGTCAAATAACAATTCTTTTTCAATATATGAGAAGGGAGATATAATAATGAATATAGAAGAAATAAGAAAAGATTTTCCATTGTTAGAAAATAGAAATATAGCATATTTAGATAATGGGGCAACAACCCAAAAACCAATTCAGGTTATAAATACAGTTAAAGAATTTTATGAAAAATATAATGCAAATCCACATAGAGGTGCTTATACTTTAAGTGTAGAAGCAACTGAAGTGTATGAAAATACAAGAACTAAAATTGCTAAATTTATAAATGCAAAACATAGGGAAGAAATTATATTTTCTAAAAATGCAACAGAGAGTTTAAATCTAATAGCATATTCTTATGGAATGGATAATTTAAAAAAAGATGACGAGGTTGTTATTTCAATAATGGAACATCATTCTAATTTAGTTCCATGGCAAAAGGTAACAAAAATAACAGGAAGCATATTAAACTATATGTATATTAATAATGACTACGAATTATCTGATGAAGAAATAGAAGCTAAGATTACAGATAAAACTAAGATAGTTGGAATTTCTCATGTATCAAATGCTTTAGGTACAATTAACAATATAAAAAAAATAGTAAAATATGCACATAAAAAAGGAGCAATAGTCTTAGTAGATGCTTCACAGAGTATTCCTCATATGAAAATAGATGTACAAGAATTAGATGCAGATTTTTTAGTATTTTCAGGTCATAAAATGTTAGCACCACTTGGAATTGGTGTATTATATGGAAAAAAAGAACTTTTAAATAAAATGACTCCATTTTTAATGGGTGGAGATATGATAGAATATGTGTATGAGCAAGACACTACATTTGCTCCGCTTCCAAATAAATTTGAGGCAGGTACACAAAATGTAGAAGGTGTAGTAGGCTTAGGTTCTGCAATTGATTATATAGAGAAAATTGGATATGATGAAATACAAAGAATAGAGGAAGATTTACTTAAATATGCTAGAGAACAATTATCTAAATTAGAATACTTAGATTTATACTTAACCCCAAATGAAGATAATCATTCTGGAGTAATCTCTTTTAATATAAAAGGTGTACATGCACATGATGTTGCAAGCATATTAGACTCACAAGGAGTATGTGTGCGTTCAGGAAATCATTGTACACAACCTTTAATGAGATTTTTAGGAATTGACTCAACTTGTAGAGCAAGTTTTTATTTCTATAATACTAAAGAGGATGTAGATAGGCTTGTTGAAGCTTTAAATAAAACATATAATATGTTTAAAGCATATATAAAATAATACAATAAATTTGAGATAATTATATTAATTTTGTAAGCAAAGCTCAAACAGCCTGCTGCTCACGGATTACTCACAAAGTAATGTAATATATCTTTAATTATATAGTTTCTTTCGCACATTACGGGGCCTTTTGAGTTTGCTGAAATTATCTCAAACATAATAATTCTTACATAAAAGAAAGGTAGGAAAAATGGAAGATTTAACAGATATTTATAATGAATTAATAATGGAACATAGTATGAATTCTTATAATAAAAAGAAATTAGAAAATGTAACATGTTCAGAAATAGGACACAATCCAAATTGCGGAGATGAAATAACATTAGAATTAAAATTAAATGGAGATACAATAGAAGATATGGCATTTTCAGGGCATGGATGTGCAATTTCACAAGCTTCAACCTCTATTATGATAGATACATTAAAAGGAAAAACAATAGGCGAAGCAAAACAAATAATTAATACATTTATAGATATGATAAAAAGAGAAACAAAAAATGAAGAGGAATTAGAAAAATTAGAAGACGCTATAGCATTTAGAAATGTATCAAATATGCCTTCTAGAGTAAAATGTGCTTTACTTGCTTGGCATACATTAGAAGATATGATAATAAAACATGATAATTCTACATGTAGGGGCGATTAGTAATCGCCCGTCATATATAGGAAAAATCGATTATAATTCTTCGAAGGAAATACCAAAATTGTAGGGGGGTGCACAGTGTGCGTCCGTCAGGAAGAAACAATAAATTTAAAACTAATACTGTATGAAGGGAATAGAATATGGAAAACAAAAAAGTCTTATTAGGAATGAGTGGAGGAGTAGATAGTTCTGTATCTGCAATACTATTAAAAGAAAAAGGTTATGAAGTAATAGGTACAACACTGGAATTATTTGCAGGTAGTAGTTGTTGTAATATAGATACATATATAGATGCAAAAAATGTATGTAATTCAATAGGTATTCCACATTTTACATATGATTATAAAGAAGATTTTAGAAAAAATGTTATAGAAGATTTTATTAACTGTTATGCAAGCTGTAAAACTCCAAATCCATGTATTGAATGTAATAAATATATGAAATTTGGAATTATGTATGAAAAAGCAAAAGAACTTGGATGTTATTACATAGCAACAGGACATTATGCTAAAACAGAGTATAGTGATGAATATAAAAGATGGGTATTAAAAAAATCTAATGCGGGTAGAAAAGATCAAAGCTATGTTTTATGGAATATCCCTAAAGACTTAATAGAACATATATTATTTCCATTAGCTGATTTTGAAAATAAAGAAGATATAAGGGAAATAGCAAGAAAAAATAACTTAAAAATTGCAGATAAACCAGATAGTGAAGATATTTGTTTTATACCTGATGGTAATTATAAAAAATTCTTAGAAACAAATTCTAATATAAAACCTAAAATTGGTAATATAGTAAATTCTCAAGGTAAAGTATTAGGAAAACATAATGGATTATATAATTACACAATAGGTCAAAGAAAGGGATTAGGAATCTCTAATCCTGTACCATTATTTGTTTTAGGCTTTAACAAAGATAAAAATGAAGTAATAGTAGGTGAAGAACAAGAATTGTATAAAAATGAGATTTTTGTTACAGATATTAATTTGTTATTAGTAGATAAACTCACAGACGAAATAGATGTAGAGGTTAAAACTAGATATACAGCAAAATTGGCTAAAGCTAAAATAAATCAAATTGGAGATAAAATAAAAGTAGATTTTTATGAACCACAAAGATCAATAACTCCAGGTCAGTCTGCAGTATTTTATATAGGAGATATTGTATTAGGTGGAGGAAAAATAATATAATTGGAAGGACAAGATATGCTAAATCAATTTTCAAGAACTGAGTTATTAATAGGAAAAAAAAATATAGAAAAACTACATAATTCTAAAGTTGCAATCTTTGGAATAGGTGGAGTTGGCTCTTTTGTAGTTGAGGGATTAATTAGAGCAGGAATAGAGAATATTATTTTAGTAGATAATGATACTATTAGTCTAACAAACTTAAATAGACAAATTATAGCAACAACAAAAACAATAGGAATGCCTAAAGTAGAGGTTGCTAGAGATAGAATTTTGGAAATAAATCCAAATGCAAATATAGAAATTTATAAAGAATTTTTTATGCCTGACAGTAAAGAAATTTTAGATTCTTCAATTTCATACATAATAGATGCAGTAGATACAGTAACTTCTAAAATTGAATTAGTAATTAGAGCAGATAAGTTAAATATTCCTATAATATCTTGTATGGGTACAGGTAATAAGCTAGATCCAACTAAATTTGAAATAGCAGATATTTATAAAACTAGTGTGTGTCCACTTGCAAAGGTAATGAGAAAAGAATTAAAGGCAAGGGGTATAAATAGCCTTAAAGTATTATATTCAAAAGAAAAACCTATAAAACTTAATGAAATACCTCAAAATGAAGGTAGACAAGTACCTGGTAGTATATCATTTGTTCCATCAGTTGCAGGTCTTATAATAGCAGGAGAAGTAATTAAAGATATAATAAAAGGGAGATAGAGTATAGTGGAAAAATATGAAGAAATAGAAAGAGCACTTATAAAGACTTATCGTAAAAAAATATGGAATAGATTTACAAAAGGAATAAGGGAATATGACATGATACAAAATGGAGATAAGATTGCTGTCTGTATGTCAGGTGGTAAAGACTCAATGTTAATGGCAAAATGTTTTCAGGAGTTAAAAAAGCATGGTAAGATAGATTTTGACTTAGTATTTCTTGTTATGAATCCAGGTTATGCAGAAATAAATAAACAAAAAATAATAGATAATGCTAAATTACTTAATATACCAATAATTATGTTTGAGACAAAGATATTTGATGTTGTTGAAAATATAGATGACCACCCTTGTTATATATGTGCAAGAATGAGAAGAGGACATTTATATAAAAAAGCTAGAGAATTAGGTTGCAATAAAATTGCTTTAGGTCATCATTTTGATGATGTAATTGAAACTATACTAATGGGGATGTTATATGGTGCTCAAATGCAAACAATGATGCCAAAACTTCATAGTACTTTTCATCCAGGAATGGAGCTTATAAGACCAATGTATTTTGTAAAAGAAGCGGATATTATAGCGTGGAAAAATAGATATGATTTAGAATTTTTGCAATGTGCTTGTAAAGTTACAGAAAAATGTATACCTTGTGGAGATGTTGGTGGTGGTTCAAAAAGAGAGGAAATAAAAAATTTAATAAAAGAGCTTAGACAAAAATATGAGAATATTGATATCAATATATTTAGAAGTGCACAAAATGTTAATTTAGATACTATTATTTCATATACTCAAAAAGGAGAGACTCATCATTTTTTGGATGAGTATTAAAGGTTAAAAAATAATTGGTAACAATTCTTTTCCAACCAAGTTTGTGCCTTAGAAAGGAATGGAATTAAAAATGAAGAATAGGCAAAGTCTATTCTTCAAATTCTTTACTAAGTTTATGTATTGCTTTTGTTTCAATTCTAGATACATATGAACGAGAAATTCCCATAAGTTTAGCAATTTCATTCTGAGTTTTTGGTTTATCGCCATTTAATCCAAAGCGAAGAATAATAATTTCTTTTTCTCTATCTTTTAATACATCTTCCATTTTTTTATATAAGACTTTCGTTTTTAATTTTAAATCAATTTCATCTTCAATGCTTCTTTCATCATTTTCTAGTATTTCTAATAAAGTAATTTCATTATCATCTTTGTCTTTTCCAATAGGCTCATTCAAATAAACTTCAGCTTTAGTTTTCTTTGAACCTCTTAAAAACATGAGAATCTCATTTGCAGTTAGCACCTGTTGGAAATGTTTCATCTTTCATATTTCTAGCACCTAAAAAGTTAATTGTAATATCTTCGCCATCTGTTGTTATTGAGCTTACTAACAGCTTAATCATATTTCTCTTTGTGTTTAAATCTAAAGTATCAAAAGAAGTAAAATAAGTATCTAATATATTAAGTAATAAATCTGCTGTTTCTTTGTCTCTTATTTCATCATAATTAGTATTAGTTAGTGATTTAATTTGTTTTTCAAGTTCTATATTAGTTTCTTTTAACTTTTTAATTTCGTTTGAAATATCATCTAATAAAGAAACATCTACATATTTAATTTTATCTAGTAGTGAATTAATAGCAGTTTCATTTTTATAAATTAATGATTTTAATGCTTTTACTTCTTCATTGTTTTTATCTTCTTTATTAAATGTATTTGTAGATAAACCTTTAAGAGCTTTATAAAATTTTGATGTAGGGGTAGCAAGTTCTTTTATTTTTTGCATTACCAAGTCATCAGCTTCTAATCCATTAATATTTTTACATTGACATTTTTGTTTTCTACTTTTATCTTTAAGTTCACACATATAGTCAAAAACTCTACGACCATCAGAACTAACCGTTTTATTTTTTAGTTTTGCTCTCATAAATGATCCACAATGTAAGCATCTTAAAATTCCTGATAATAAGGCATTACTTGTACTAGGTTTACGATATTTCATATCGCTATTTCTATCTAATAATTCCTGAACTTCAACCCATTCTTTACCTGTAATAATACCTTTGTGTTTTCCAACAGCTACAATCCAATCGCTTGCATCTTTTCTAACTACTTGATTTTTCTTTTTCTCTGTTTTGTTATAAACCATTAATCCATGTATTCCATCAAATTCTTTTTCATCTGCATAAATCTCTACACCTAGATTTCTAAAATAGTCTAATGTGTCTTGGTCTGCTATTGCATATACAGGATTAATTAAAATATTTTTTAATCCCCATCTAGTATATGCTTTGTCATTTTTAGTTTTTATATCATGTTGGATTGTATAAGTTTCAAGTTTTGTTTGTGATTTTAACTCTCTCATTTTATCAAAAAGGATTTTTACAATTCTTACTTCATTATCAATAGTAGATAATTTATATAGTTTTCTTTTTTTACCATCAACAGTTATATTTTCTATTTGCTCTGATTTATAACCTGTTGGGGTCATACCACCAAGCCAACGACCTGTTTTAGCAAGTTCAAGCATGTTATCTCTAATACGTTCTGCGATTGTATCACGTTCTAATTGTGCAAAAACAGAAATCATAAACATCATAGCACGACCACTAGGGGTTACGTTTTCAATACTTTCTGTTGCTGATAAAAAAGATACATCATAATTATCTAATTCAATTACTAAACTACTAAAGTCTGATACATTACGACTAATTCTATCTAATTTATAAAAAGCTATTGCTTTTATTTTTTTATCTCTAATATCTTTAAGCATCTTTTGAAAAGCAGGGCGATTAGTATTATAACCTGTATAACCCTCATCTTCATAAATGATAATATCATTTTCTAAATCTACATTATCAAAAGTTAATTCAATTTTTCTTTTACATGTTTCTATTTGATTATGGGTACTTTCACCTTTACCTGTAAATTTTGATTTACGAGAGTATATTGCTATTTTTCTATTATCTTGTTTTGTACTTTTCATATTTTGATTTTCCTTTCTTGAAATGTGAGGTTGTAAATAATATATCACAAATAAATGTAAAAATGCAATAAATATGAAAAAAAGACCATTAATTTGGTCTTAAATTCTTTATACTATTTGATTAAAATTTATATGATGAAATAATATTTCCATCAGAGTCAGCTATTGTAACATCAGCATTTGCAATATATAATGCTTGAAAATCAGGGTTATCTAGTGTATAACCTGCTTCTTCAGCCCAATCAAATTCATTTATAATTGCTTTCTTTGCATCAATATTATCACTATCATCAATTAACCTACAATTTATTCTAATCCAATTTTCTTCATCATAAGCAACAATACAAACATTATTATTAATAGCTATTTGTTTTGACACATTCTTTTGCTTATTAGTTAGAACATAAATTTTATTATCAAATAATACAGGGTCGCCAAAAGGTCTGCAACTTGGTTTGTTTCCATTTATAGTAGAAACATAATTAACTTGTGTTCTTTTCTTTAAAAATTCAAAAGTTTCTTCCATTTTAATCCTCCTTTATATTTTTATCAAAATAATTATATGCATCTTTTATATTACCATTTATAACATACCAATCATCTATTACCTCATAACCTTGTTTTTTATACCAATTTAGAGGGTATCCATCTTCTTCTTGATATGTATGAGCCTCAATAATTTTTGCATCGTGTTTTTCCATTGCTATTTTAAAATGTTCTTGAAATAATTTACTTCCAATACCTTTATGTTGATAATCTTTATCTACAAATATTTCTGTTTCTATTAAACGATTACCATCATGCCATGGTTTAACTAATGATGCTACAGCTCCTATAACTTTTTCATTATCTACTGCAACTATGAAAATATCTGATTGTAAAGTATAAAAGAAGTTTAACATATTATAAGCTGTTTCTATTGACCAATTTTCATTTAAAATTGAACTACCATATAAATTCTTATAAATTTCAGCAAGTGGCTTTAAATCTTGTTGTTTTGCTAATCTTAATTTAATCAACGTTTATACCTCCTAATAATTTTTATCTTTCAGTATTAATAATTCTACCATATAAATAATTAGTTTTAAATAGTTCAACTTAAATTTACTGAAAAATTATAAAAAATCTTTATTTACTACAAAAAAGCTGATATAATAGTGGAAAAGCAAGAAAAGAGGAAAATTATGTACACTATTTTTATAGATGAAAGTCGGTCAACCTGGAGGTTTTGATGAAGAAAAAAATGAATTAGTTAAAAATACAAGTAAATATTTTGTTTTATCTGGTTTTATGATAGATGCAGATGAAATTTTATGTATTGAAGAAACATTGAAAGCTATAAAGATAAAGTATGGATTGAACCCATATCATGAAATAAAATGGAATACGAAATATAAGGAAATTGATATGGAATATAGCCAAATAATGAATATGAAAAAAGAGGTTATGGAAATAGTTAAAGACTATAAAAATTCAATTGTTGGAATTATTATGGATAAGGAATATTGCTATAAGAATAAGGAATTTATAAAAGACCATAATGATTTGTATTCACTTGCATTGCATTTACTAATGGAAAGATTTTGTATGCAAATAACTAAAAGCAAAAATACCAAAGTACCTGTAATGCTATTTGCAGATAGTAGAGGAAATGATAAAAACAATAGATTAGATAAGAATTTACAGATTTCGTATTTAAGAGCAAAAAATATGGGAACACATTTTGTTAAATTTCCTAATTTTTGTGATAGTTTAATATTTGTAGATTCTAATTATAGTGCAGGGGTGCAAATAGCAGATTTTTGTGCAGGAGCGATATTTAGAAAATATGAAAATAAGGATGATACATTTTTTGAAATATTAAAGCCATCAATAAGAAAGCATAAGAATAGTATAGAGGGTGCAGGTATAAAATTATATAAATAAGATGAACGATGGGATTAGTTACTAATCCAACACACCTACGTGGTGTTACATCGTTCATCATTGTGATCTGTAATTTCATTATACAGGATCCCTGAACATTTGTCAACAAATGTTAATATATTTTATGTAGAAATTGAAAAAAAATACGTAAATATCTAAAATAAAAGTATTATAGAGTGACTACAAATTGTAGTTAGATAGAAATGTTAATTCCTAATAAAAAGTACCATGTATGGGAATTTAATTGAAATACTAAAATTACATAGAACAAATAAGAAAAATCAAAGATTTTTCTTTAATTTGTTCCGCCCGATTGAGTTTTCGACTGTAAGGAGAAAATCTCAAGGGCTAGCGATTATAGCATTTATATAATAGGAAAGTATAACTTTCCTATTATATAAAAAATAAAATTACCTACGTAGGTAATTTTATTAAAAAGTTAATAATAAAAATCAAAATTAATAATCTAAAAGGCTTGACCTTTTACGTGTTCTAAGCATTTCTTATTAATGCTTTCCTGCGTAAACGGTAAATTTGCCAATATCATAATTCAAAAATACTTCAAAATCATTACATTGTATTAATATAATAATCATCTATAATATTAGTATGGAAGAGAAAAATTTCTCTTCTTTTTTTGTATCTATATTAATATATTTAAATAGAGGAGAAGGAGCATGAAAGTTTTTGTAAATCTTCCAGAGCTAGAAGAAGATAAAGAAGAACTTGAAAATAGAGTTGCAAAGTTTCATGCAACTTTATTGATAGAAAAAATTAAAGGATTAAATATTAGTGATACATCTAAAAAGAAAATCCTAGATTTGATTTTAAAAGATATTAAAGAAAAATGTACGAGCGACTAACTCATACATTTTTTTAATTTATTATAACTTACTCTAGTCATCTGTGATTTTCCAGTTTCCCAATTTCTAACAACCGATAAACTTTTT
Organism: uncultured Clostridiaceae bacterium; assembly: GCA_948469815.1. Classification (GTDB taxonomy): domain Bacteria; phylum Bacillota; class Clostridia; order TANB77; family CAG-508; genus CAKPSH01. Next base: position 13,962 of record CAOKMR010000036.1, read on the forward strand.
CCAAGCATTCTCGCTAAATCAATTTGTTTAAGATTATTCTTTTTTCTAAAATCAAGTATAGTTTGAATTGGATTATCTAAAAGAAAAGCTATATAGTCATCATTCATAACAATTTTATCTTCAATATCTAATTCTTCTATAATATCTTTAATCAGTTTAACATTAACAAGTTTTAATTCTCTATTTTCAATTCTGTCTAAAACACCTCTATCATAGCCAAGTTTTAAACATAAATCAGTTTGCTTAATATTTGCAAGTCTACGATAATATTTAATCTGCTTTCCTATGGTGCTATTTTTATCTATTTGTGGTATCTTCCATACAGCATGAGTTTTTAGAGTAATTTTAGTATCTAGCTTGTCCTTTAATTTATAAAACAACTTACTAATTAATGCACAGCTTTCCAACACGTGAGTGTTGCATTTTCTATACAACGAGCAACATATGTAGCAAGTCTGATGTTCTTTGACATATCATAACTATTAATGCCTTTAATCAAACCAATTGTACCAATAGATATTAAATCATCTTGGTCTATATTAGTACTGGAGTACTTCTTAGAAATATGTGCTACAAGTCTTAAGTTTCTCTCAATAAGAATATTTCTAGCTTCTTCATCACCGATTACTTAATCTTTCAAGAAAAATCTTTTCTTCTTCAGGTGCTAATGGTTCAGGAAATAATTGACTACTTTGTATATAACCAAACATTAAAAAGCATGACTTAAGTATTGCAATTATACCTGATATTGTTAATGTAAGCATAAACACCTCCAATGCACTATATCAAAATTATATGTTAGAAAAAAATAATAGTGCATGGACTGTTAAAATTTTAATATCGAAAATTTTTAAGTTGAAAAAAGACCATAATTTGGTCTTAAGTTTTAGAGTAACTATTTAAGTTCCTCGCATTTTTCAACAGTAACTACAATAGCTCCTTTAGGTTTAGTTGCTCCAAAAGATGTAATTTCGCCATTTGCGAAAAATGTTTTTTTACAAAAATCATAGGATTGTTTTCAATTAATTCTTTACTTTCTAATAAATTTATATTATTTTCTTTCATTTTCTCCTCCTTTAATTATTAATAATTCTATCATATAATTTATTATTTTAGAATAGTTTGGCTGAAATTTGCTAGAAATTATAAAAAGGCATTGACAATGAAGGATAAATAATACATTATAATACAAACAAAAGTTTTGTGAATATATCTATAAAGGAATGATGCCATTATGAAAAATGAAAAATTAGAAACAATTTCAAATCTTTTTGAAGAAGAAGAAATAAGAAGCATTTGGGATAGCGAAAAAGAAGAATACTATTTTAGTGTTGTAGATGTTGTTAAAGCACTGACTGATAGTAATGTGCCTAAAAGATATTGGTCAGATTTAAAAAGAAAGTTAACAGAAGAAGGAAGTGAACTGTACGAAAATATCGTACAGTTGAAAATGAAAGCTAACGATGGCAAAATGCGTGAAACAGATACATTAGATACAGAAGGAATATTAAGACTAATCGAATCAATACCAAGTCCAAAAGCAGAACCTTTTAAACTTTGGCTTGCAAATCTTGGTAGTGAAAGAATAGATGAAGTTTTTGATCCTGAAATAGCAGTTAATAGAGCTGTAGAATATTACAGAAAACGTGGATATGATGATAAATGGATTAAAGCAAGACTTACAGGAATAGTAGATAGATTTAAGTTAACTGATGTATGGAAAGAGTCTGGAATAAAGAAAGACTATGAATATGGAATACTAACTAATGAAATATATAAATCTTGGTCTGGAATGAAAGCAAATGAATATAAAGAATTTAAAGGGATTAGGAAAGAATCTTTAAGAGATAATATGACTGATATAGAAGTTACCTTGACGAATTTAGGTGAAATTGCAACAAGAGAGCTTGCTAAAGAACACAAGCCATATGGACTAAAACAAAATAAAGAAGTAGCCAAACGAGGCGGTAATATTGCAAAAATAACTAGAGATAATTTAGAAAAAGAATTGGGTAGAACTGTAATCTCCAATAAAAATGCTTTAAATTATAAATATTTAGATACTAACAGGTTAAATAAGAAAAAGTTACAAAAAGGAAAAAATGAATAAGATGAACAATGGGACTAGTTAATAATCCAACACACCTACGTGGTGCTACATCGTTCATCATTGTGATCTGTAGTTTAATTATTTTGTCAATAATTAAAAAAGTATCCTAACTGTTAAGATTTTTTTGTAGACTTTCCTTTAAAAATATGGTATAAATATTAATATAGTAGAAGCGGAAAGAGGTTATAAATTTATGATAGATATATCTGAAAATAAGATTGAATTACAACATATTCGTGAGAGAATTGATAGTATAGGAAAATCCTTAGGAGATTTAGATAGTTTAGAACAAAAATTAAAAGAACTTGAAAATAAAACATTAGAAGATGGTTTCTGGAGTGATAAAAAAACATCAAATTCAATTTTAAGCGAGTTAAAGAAAATTAGATATAAAGTTACTAATTATAAAGAATTCTGTTCTGAAATTGCAAATCTTGAAGAAATTAATGAATTTCTATCAATAGATAATGATGACGAACTCTCAGTAGAATTATTAAAGAATACTAAAAAATTAGAGAAATCTATAAACGATTTTGAAATAACTATACTTCTGTCTGGAAAATATGATTCTAATAATGCAATAATAACATTACATCCAGGAGCAGGGGGAACAGAAGCACAAGATTGGGTTCAAATGTTATATAGAATGTATTGTAGATGGGCTAATTCTAAAGGTTTTAATGTTAAAGAATTAGATTATTTAGAAGGTGATGAGGCTGGAATAAAAAGTGTTACAGCTCTCATATCTGGAGATAATGCATATGGATATATGAAAAGTGAAATGGGAGTTCATAGATTAGTTAGAATTTCCCCATTTGATTCAGGAGGTAGAAGGCATACATCATTCGCCTCATTAGAGGTATTGCCTGAGATAAGTGATGATATCGAATTAGACATAAATCCTGATGATATTAAAATGGATGTATATAGAGCTTCTGGTGCAGGAGGACAACATATTAATAAAACCTCATCTGCTGTAAGACTTACACATATTCCAACTGGAATAATTGTAGCTTGTCAAACAGAACGCTCACAGGTACAAAATAGAGAAACAGCAATGAAAATGTTAAAATCAAAATTATTAGACTTAAAAGAAAAAGAACATAAAGAAACCATCGATGAACTTAAAGGAATTCAAATGGATATTGCATGGGGAAGCCAAATACGTTCATATGTATTTTGTCCATATACACTTGTAAAAGACCATAGAACAAACTATGAAGTAGGTAATGTTCAAAGTGTTATGGATGGAGATCTAGATGGTTTTATGGAAGCATATTTAAAATCAATAATATGCTAGAAGTTAGAAAATAGAAATTAGAAACAATATATACTCTAAAACACATAATCACATATTTATTTGTGATTATGTGTTTTTTTCCTCTTTTATTGTTCTAAAAAGAGCAGTTTGTGAATATATATAATTTGTACCAAAAGAAGAGGAGAGTGATTAAGTATGACATTAGAAGACAAAAAAAATATTCAAACAGGTGTAATACAAAATTTAGTGTTAGAAAATAGGGAAAAATTAAATGTATCTGGTGTTTTAGATGTATTAAGCTTTGATGATCAAATTGTAATGGTTGAAACAGAATTGGGTTTATTAACTGTTAAAGGCGAAAATATAAGAATAAATAAATTGAGTTTAGATACCTCAGAAATTGTAGTTGAAGGAGAAATAGACAGCTTAACATACAGTAATAAAGAGTTGGATAAAAAAGAACGGTGGAGGATTGTTCGGAAAAATTTTTAAATAAAGAAGGGAAATTTAATGGCAAATTCTCAAGCAATGTTATTTTTACTTTTTGCTTTAGATGGAGTAATAATTGGTATTCTTTTCGATTTTTTTAGAATATTAAGAAGAAGTTTTTCCACAGGAAGCATATTAACTGCTATAGAGGATATTCTTTTTTGGGTATCCTCAGGGATTATTCTTCTATATTCTATTTTTGTCTATAATAATGGTGCTATACGAGGTTATATGTTTTTAGGTGTACTATGTGGTGCTACTCTTTATATGATAACTTTAAGCAAACTATTTATAAAAGTAAATGTTTCGATTTTAAATTTTATAAAAAAGATAATAACTATTATACTGAAAATAATTAATATACCAATAAGAATAGTAAAAAATATCCTAACAAAAACTATTTTCAAACCAATATCATTTATTTTTGTAAAATCAGACAATTTTGTAAAGAAAAATATCAAAAAAAGTATAAATATATTAAAAATTAACAATAAAGCAAAAAAAAAGGAATATAAAGAAGGATTTTAAAGAAATATGTAGAATTTTATAATATAGTAATTTTCTATATTTAGAAAAAAATTTATATTGTATTTTAGTAACTATTAAAAGTTATTAATAAGTTTTTACATTTGATAAAGAAGGATTACATATGAAAATTAAATTAAATTTAAAAAATATATTAAAAAAAGTAATTTTAATAATTGTAGGCATATACCTTGTTATAACTTTCATAAAGCAACAAAAGAAGATAAACTCTTATAACTCTAACATAGATTATCTTTCAACAAAAATAGAAGAAGCTCAAGACAACAAAGCAGAACTGACTGCTGTTAGAGAGAATATTAATTCACCTGAATATATAGAAGAAATAGCGAGAGAAAAGTTAAACATGTATAAGCCTAATGAAAAAGTTTACATAGATATTGGAAGTTAAAGTTTCATACAATATATTATGAAACTTTAACTTTTTTTAATCTTGTATTATTTCTGAATATTGTATAATTAAATGCACGTTGTAGACATAAAATTATAGACACATAATT
>CAOKMR010000037.1 GCA_948469815.1 uncultured Clostridiaceae bacterium
TACCAGCAACTTCTCGCCCTTTTGAAAGCAAGTTATTTAGTTTTCATAGTAGAAAGCATTTATGAACCTACATTTTCAAAACGTTCACACGGATTTAGATATGAAAGAAGTTGTCATACAGCACTACAACAAATACAAAATACATTTACAGGTGTTAAATGGTTTGTAGAAGGAGATATCAAAGGATATTTCGATAATATAGACCACCATATACTTGTTAACACATTAAGAGAACGTATTAAAGATGAAGCATTCATAGAATTAATCTGGAAATTTTTAAAAACTGGATATATGGAAAATTGGAAATATAATGCCACATACTCTGGTGTTGCACAAGGTTCAGGATTTAGCCCAATTCTTGCTAATTTATATTTAGACAAATTTGATAAATTCATTGAAAAATACAAAAGTAATTTTGATAAAGGAACAGAAAGAAAATTTAATGTAGAATATGGAAAGTACCAAGGAAGATATCAAAGGTTTAATGAAAAATGTAAGAAAAATTGGGACACAATGACAGAATTTGAAAAACAAAGAGCATTAGAAGAACAAGAAAAACTTAGAAATGTTATGTTATCAATACCAAGTAAAGACCCTATGGACAAAAACTATAGAAGAATACAATATACAAGATATTGCGATGACTTTCTAATTGGAATTATAGGAAGTAAAGAAGATGCAATAAAAGTAAAACAAGATATTAAAGAATTCTTACTAAATGAATTAAAACTAGAGTTATCAGACGAAAAAACTTTAATAACAAGTGGTAAAGACAATGCAAAATTTCTAAGTTATGAAATTACGATTTGCCAAGACACGAAAACTAGAAAAACAGCAAGAGGGCAAAGTAGAGTATTCAATGGAAGAGTGAAACTTTATGTTCCAAAAGAAAAATGGGTCAACAAATTAAAACAATATAATATGCTTAAAATCATTAATGTAAAAGGTCAAAAAGAAAAGTGGAAACCATTAGAAAGAGCAGAATTAGCATTCTTAAAACCAAATGAAATTGTAATGAAATACAATGAGCAAATAAGAGGTTTATACAACTATTATAAATTGGCAAGTAATGTATCTGTACTAAATAAATACTATTATATAGCTGAGTATAGTATGTATAAAACACTTGCTTTAAAATATAGAATTACAATGACAAAAGCAAAATTAAAATTTACTAAAAATGGTATTTTTAGTGTACCTTATGAAACAAAAACAGGAACTAAATATGCAACTTTTTATAATGGTAGATTTACAAAATCTAAAAGACCTACGAAAGCTAATGAAGATATAATACCAGAATATGCTGAATTATATAAACCAAAAGAATTATATAAAAGATTTAAGAAACAAAAATGCGAATTATGTGGAAAGGAATACACTGAAGTTAAAGTTCATCAAGTGGCTAGTATAAAAGATTTGAACAATAAATTTGAATGGGAAAGACTAATGAAAAACAAAAATAGAAAAACTTTAATAGTATGTAATGAGTGTCATAGACTTATTACAAGTAAAATGTAGATTATGATAAATGGAGAGCCGTATACAGCGAGAGTTGTACGTACGGTTCGGGGGCGAGTATTAGAAAACCTACCATAGTAATATGACAAGGCGTTTAATACTTAGCCTACAATGTTGCGTTACCACAAGATTTTGAAAAAATACTTTCAACTATGCGTTCAAGAAATATATCTGTATCAATAATATTACAAAATCTATCACAATTAAAAGCCTTGTTTGAGAAAAGTTGGGAATCAATAGTAGGTAATTGTGATGAATTTTTATATTTAGGACGGAAATGAACAATCAAGTTTTAAGTATGTATCAGAAATGTTACGGAAAAGAAACCATTGATACAAATACTTATGGAAAAAGCACAGGACATAGTGGTAGTTATTCTACAAATTATCAAATTGCAGGTAGAGAATTATTAACACAAGATGAAATTAGAATGTTAGATAATGACAATGCAATATTATTAATTAGGGGAGAAAAACCAATAGTTGATAGAAAGTATAATATTTTAAAACATCCTAATGTAAAGAATACAACAGATGGACAAGCTAAGCCGTATGAACACGGAAAAACAGATAGAGCAAATGCAAGTATATTGAAATTAGAACTAGATGAAATAGAACAAAATGAAGTAAAAGATATACAAGAAATCAAACAATTTGAAAAGGTATCAACAGAACTCTTATCAGAGGAAGATATAGAAAATTATTATATAATGGAGGAATACGAAAATGAAAGAGAAAAAGAAAATAATAAATAAAAACATTGTAATCAAATGTATAAAAAGATTAACTTTAATATTAATAATGATAGTAAGTTTATTTGTGGCACAAGCCTCACACGTTTTTGGAGCAAATGACCCATTGGCAGTAATAAACAATTTATCTACATTTATTTTTAGTATAGTAAGAGCAATAGGAATGATATTAATGCTTTGGGGAATTGTGCAAATAGGAATGGCATTAAAGAGCCACGATCCATCACAAAGAGCAAGTGGATTTATGACATTAGCAGGAGCAGTAATAATAACTTTTGCAAAAGAAATACTAGATTTAATTACAGGTGGTTAGAAAAAGGACAAGTCTAAATGACTTGTTCTAAATTTATTTAAGGAGGCGATAAAAATTGTCAGACAATTGGGTAGTAGGAAATTTACAATATGCATTAAGTGTATGGAATGAAAAACTAAACGAAATATGGACACTTATAACACAAACACCAGAAAACTTTAAAGGTGGTTCAATATGGAATATTGTAGTAAATATAAATGGAGCAATACAAGCAATAGGTTTAGCCTTATTGGTATTGTTCTTTTTATTTGGAATTGTAAAAACTTGCTCTTCGTTTGCAGAGGTAAAAAAGCCAGAGCAAGTATTAAAATTATTTATCAGATTTATATTAACGAAAACTGCTATAACATATGGATTAGAATTAATGTTAGCAGTATTTAAAATAACACAAGGAATAATGCAAACGATAATGGAAAGTGTAGGAGTAAGTGGACTAACACAATCAACATTACCATCAGAAATGATAGTAGCAATAGAGAGTTGCAATTTCTTTGAATGTATACCACTTTGGGCAGTAACGCTTATACGGAGGACTGTTAGTAATGGTTTTATCATTTGTAATGATATTCTCTGTTTATGGAAGATTTTTTAAAATATTCTTTTATACTGCTTTAGCACCAATACCACTTTCAACTTTTGCAGGAGAGCCTAGTCAACAAATAGGTAGGAGTTTTATAAAGAGTTTTTGTGCAGTGTGTTTAGAGGGAGCAATAATAATACTTGCTTGTATAATATTTACACAATTTGCAAGTTCTCCACCTGTTATAGATACAAATGCTCAAGCAGTAAATCAAGTATGGAGTTATATAGGCGAATTAGTATTTAATATGCTAGTTTTAGTTGGAACAGTTAAAATGAGTGATAGGGTAGTAAGAGAAATGCTAGGATTATAGAAAGGTAGGTGTATAAATTGGAAATTAAGATAAACAAAGAAATAAGAGATTATAAAGAAACAATATTTTTTGGATTATCTATGAGGCAATTTATATTTTCAATAATTGCCTGTGGAGTAGCAGTATTATTGTATTTTTTATTAAAACCTCATTTTGGACTAGAAGTATTATCGTGGGTTTGCATACTAGGGGCTATTCCATTTGGAGTATTAGGTTTTGTAAAATATAATGGAATGAACGCAGAAGAGTTTATATGGGCGTGGATTAAATCTGAAATACTAATGCCAAGAGTATTATTATTTAAACCAGAAAATCTATATGAAGAACTTTTAGAACAAGAATATAAAAGATTAAAAAAGGAGGAATTGAAAAGTGAAACTAATAAAAGAACTTTTAAATTTTTTAAAACTAAATCAAGAAGAGGAAACAGACAGAATACCAAGAACAGTACAACAAGCAATACCAATCAAGAAGATATACGAAAATGGAATATTTCAAGTTGGGAAGAATAGATATTCAAAAACTTACAAATTTACAGATACAAATTATATGGTATCAGGTAAAGAAGAACAAGAAAGAATGTTTGTAAATTATGGAGATATAACAAATTCACTAGATTATAATTCATTTCCAAAAATAACAATTATAAATAGAAGACTTAATAAAGTTGACTTTGAAAATAAAATAAAAATGCCAGTAGGAAATGATAATCTTACAAAATATAGAAAAGACCTTAATAAGGTATTTTCAAAAAACTCAATAGAATCTCAAGGAGTTATACAAGAAAAATTATTAACCATTGCAACAAACAAGAAAAATATTAATGATGCAGAGCAATATTTTTCTTCAAAGGAATTAGAAATAGGAAAAGGATTTGCAAAATTAGACTCAAAACTTACAGAATTAGATGTTAATGAAAGATTAAGAATATTTTATGACTTTTTTAGAACAGGAGAGGAAGATTTATATAATTTCAATATAAAAGCAAATATGCAAAAAGGGCATAGCTTTAAAGATTATATATCTCCAGATAGCTTTGAATTTAGGGAAGACTATTTTAAAATTGGAAATAGATATGGTAGGGTATTATTTTTAAAGGAATTTGCAACTTTTATTAAGGACGATATAATATCAGAATTAACGGACTTAAATAAAAATATGATGTTAAGTATTGATATGAAACCAGTTTTAAAAGAAGAGGCTATAAAATTAGCAGAAAAAAAGATAATGGAAGTTGAAACTAATATTGCAAAATGGCAGAAGAGTCAAAACGAACACAACAATTTTTCAGCAGAATTACCATATGATTTACAAAGACAAAGAGAAGAAAGTAAAGAATTTTTAAATGACCTAACAGAACGTGACCAAAGAATGTTTTTATCAACAATAACAATAGTTCATATCGCAGATACAAAGGAAGAACTAGAAAATGATACAGAATATTTAAAAGGTATAGCAGGAAGATATTTATGCCAATTAGGAATATTTAGATACCAACAATTAGATGCTTTAAATACAGTAATGCCTTATGGAATAAAGAAAGTAAAAATAACTAGAACACTAACAACAGAAAGTTTATCAGTATTTATGCCAATGAAAGTTCAAGAAATACAAGATACACACGGAATTTATTATGGTAAAAATGCTATTTCAAAAAATATGATATTAATAGATAGACACGAGTTACAAAATGGTAACTCTTTTATTTTAGGTGTAAGTGGAAGCGGAAAGAGTTTTACTGCAAAACAAGAAATAACACAAATAGCATTAAAAGATAAAAATGCAGATATTATAATTATAGACCCAGAGGCAGAATATAAATCACTTATACAAAATTTAGGTGGAGAAGTAATTAAAATATCAGCAAATAGCAATAACCATATAAATGCATTAGATATAAATAAAGATTATGGAGAAAGCAAAGACCCAATAAGAGATAAATCAGAATTTGTGCTTTCTTTATGTGAGCAAATAATGGGAAGAGATGCAACAATAGGAAAGCATAAATCACTTATAGATAGATGCACAAGAACAGTTTATAAAAATTATATAGATAATAACTATAAAGGAACACCACCTACATTAGAAGATTTTAGACAATTATTACTTAAACAAACAGACCCAGAGGCAAGAGAAATTGCATTATCAATAGAATTATTTACAAAAGGGAGTTTAGATACATTTGCGAAACCAACTAATGTAGAAGTAAATAATAGAATGATATGTTATGACATAATAGAATTAGGCGACCAACTTATGCCTGTTGGAATGCTTGTAATATTAGATAATATACTAAATAGAATTTCAAAGAATAGAGAAAAAGGAAAAACAACATATATATTTATAGATGAAATATATTTGCTATTTAGATATCGATATACTGCATATTTTATGGAGAAACTATGGAGAAGAATAAGAAAATATGGAGGTTTTGCAACAGGAATTACTCAAAATGTAAGTGAATTATTATTAAAAGAAGAGGCAAGTAGAATGCTATCTAATAGTGAACTTATAATAATGTTAAATCAATCAACAACAGATAGAGATAAACTTGCAGACTTTTTGCATATACCAGAAAATGAGTTGAACTATATAACAAATTCTGATACTGGAGAGGGACTAATAAAAGCAAGAAATTCAATAATACCATTTAAAAATGTATTTCCAAAGAATACAGAATTGTATAAACTAATGACAACGAAACCAAAAGAGAAATTTGAAGAGGAGGAATAAATAGATGAAAAAAATCTTATTTATTTCTTTTGTTATAATGCTAGTAAGTATTTCGCTTATTAGCATTTTTTTTATTTATAAAGATAAAAAAGAAGATTATGAACAAGAGAAAGTATTTGAAGAAATAAAAAACATTGTAAATGAAAGCGAAGAAAAAGAAGAAAGCACAATAAATATAGAAGAACTATATAAAATCAATAATGATATAGTAGGTTGGATTCAAATAGATAATACAAATATCAATTACCCAGTAATGCAAACAAAAGATAGACCTAATTATTATTTTAAAAGAAATTTCTATAAAAAATATTCAAGTTTAGGAACACCATATATAGCAGAAAATTGTAACATAGCCACTAGCGACAATTTAATTATATATGGGCATCATATAAAAGGAAAAAGAGTATTTGGCGAATTAGAAAATTATAAATCGAAAGATTATTATAATAATCATAAAAATATAAGATTTTATACTATGCAAGAAAAAGCAGAATATGAAATAATGGCAGTATTTAAGACTATTGCATATACAGGATTTAGATATTACGAATTTTATAATGCAAAAGATGAAATAGAGTTCAAAGCATTTGTGAATAAGTGCAAAGAACTCTCTTTTTATGATACAGAAAAAATAGCAGAATATGGCGACAGATTAATTACATTATCTACTTGTGAATATTCAAATCCAAACGGAAGATTAGTAGTTGTAGCAAGAAAAATAATCTAGGAGGTGGAATTTTGCAAGATATAAAAATAAGAAAAAAACAAGAAATCAAAACTCCAATAAAAACAGTAGATAGAAAATCAATATATAAGGAAAAATTAAAAGAAAACTTTTATAACATAAAGAAAAAAACAAATTACAACACAAAAGAAGATGAAGAAAATAGTCCAAATGAATATGGAATAAACAAGATAGAAGAAAAAACAAAAATAGCTTTTAATAAAAGTATAAATAACTTTAATAGATATGGAAAAAAATCAGTAAAAACGACAAAACAGAACATACAAAAAGCTAGTCAAAAGATAAAACAAAAAATAGAAAAGAACACAATAAAAAGTGCAAAAAATAAAATAAAAAACACAAGAAACACAATAAAAAATGCAAATAAAACAATAAAGAACGCAAAACAAACTGGAAAGGTAGCATATAAAACAACAAAACGAACTGCAAAAGGGGCAGTAAAAGGTGCAAAGAAAATGTATCAAGTAGCAAAAGCAACAACAAAAGTTACTATAAAAGGAATAAAAGTAGGAATAAAAGCTACTATTACAACAATAAAAGCAATAATAGCAGGAACAAAAGCACTTATTGCATTCTTAATAGCAGGAGGGTGGATTGCAGGTCTTATTATTATAATAATATGTTTAATTGGTCTAATATGTAGCTCTGTATTTGGAATATTCTTTTCAAGTGAAAATGGCGTAGGCGATAAAACAATGAGTTCAGTAATTAGAGATATAAATGTTGACTTTACAAATGAAATTACTAATATTCAAAAAAATAATAAATATGATGATTATGAAATAAAATCAAATCGTGCAGAATGGAAAGATATACTTTCCGTTTATTCAGTTATTGTAAGTAATGGAGAGGAAACAACAGATGTAATAACTTTAAATGATAATAAGATTAACACGCTGAAAGCAATATTTTGGGAAATGAATATCATAAATTCAAGTGTAAAAGAACAGGAAAGAGAAATTGAAACAACTGACGAAAATGGAAATACAAAATTAGTAAAAACAAAAAGAAAAGTTTTATATATAGATATTCAAAATAGGTCAGTTGAAGAAATGATACAAAGATATAATTTTAATGAACAACAACTACAACAATTAGCAGAGCTACAAAAAGAAGAATACAATACAATGTGGTCATATGTTCTTTATGGTTCTACCATAGGTAGTAACGATATAGTACAAGTAGCATTATCACAAGTAGGTAATGTTGGTGGACAAACATTCTGGAGTTGGTATGGTTTTGAATCAAGAGTTGAATGGTGTGCTTGTTTTGTAAGTTGGTGTGCAAATGAATGTGGTTATATAACTGCAGGAACTATACCTAAATTCGCAAGTTGTCAAAACGAGGGTGTTGCGTGGTTTAAAACTTGTGGACTATGGCAAGAAAGAGGTTATACACCAAAACCAGGAGATATTATTTTTTTTGACTGGGCAGATAGCAATGATGGAAAAGCAGACCACGTTGGAATAGTTGAAAAATGCAAAAATGGAAGAGTTTATACAATTGAGGGAAATTCAAGTGGAGATATATGTAAACAAAAAGATTATGATGTAAATAGTAGTGTGATTTTAGGCTATGGAACACCAATGTACTAAAAACGAAAGGAAACATAGATATCATTTTCTAACATAACAAAAAAATTGAAGTATTTACAAAATTATGTAAAAATGGTAAAATACTTGTAGCAGTAATAGTAACAAACTAATTGTAAAGTTGAAATCTTACTATTGTAAGAGGAAAGGAGTTTTTATGGCATTTTTAGAATTTCGGATAGGTAGTAATAACTATGAACTCAATGATGTAACAGATTGCCATTCACTTAATGGAGTTTTCTTTCAGTCTTTGACAGAAACATCAAGAGTTTATAATCTGGTTCTAAACGGCACAGAGAAAACCGATTATGTTGTTGCAGAAATATTTGGAGATGTATGCAATATTGAATGTTTGAATACATCTAAGATGGTATTTGTGAGTTCAATAAATGGTTTTTCTACAGCTACAGATAAGATAGCGCTGGAGTATGCAATCCAGTATCTTAGCAATGAGGAAGACAAAAAGCTGAGAGCAAACGGATAATGCTATAAGAATGAGAGGGGATGTAGTCGAGTTCCCTCTCTTTTCCATTAAAAGTATAAAAAGAATGAAACACATTTATACAATTACAACTAATAAAAGGTATGTGGAAAAATAGTTCTGCATACCTTTTATTTTTTGTAAAACTATGCTATAATGACGTAAAAATAGGAAGTGATTTTATGAATAAGGACTTAAAACAATTCATTATAGAATTGATAAGCAAAAAGGAAGAGGAAAATGAAGAATTTGTAAAATATACTTTTTATGAACTAAGAGTAAAATACAATTTAACAGAACAAGAGGTTAATCAAGTATTAAAAATAAGTAAAGATTATTTTGAAAATAAAGGTTATAAAGTATATTTCACAGGAGCAAGATTTGAGTATCAAAATGCTAATAGAATGGTACAAGATAATGAACTAATGATAGCAATAAGAGAATAGAGAAAATATAAGTTTATAAGGTGGGAAATTATTGATGGAAGAATTAATTGATGTACTAGATGAAAACGGAAATAAAACAGGAGAAATAGTAACAAGAACTCAAATACACAAAGAGGGATTATGGCATAAAATAGTAGTAATTGCTATTATTGACAAAGAAGGACGTTTATTAATGCAACAAAGAGCAAAAGATAAAGCGAAAAATCCTTTAAAATGGGACGTTTCTTCAGCAGGACACGTATCAAGTAATCAAACATCTATTGAGTCAGCTATAAGAGAAACACAAGAAGAACTTGGTATAGAGGTAAATGAAAAAGAATTACAATATATACTTACATACAAAGATAATGTTAAAATAGACGAAGATTATATTGATAATCAAATTTATGACTGTTACATTGTAAAAAAAGAAAAAATAGATATAAAGAATATAAAAATACAGGAAAGTGAATTAGAGCAAGTGAAATTATGTGATTTGCAACAATTTAAAAACATTATTGAAAATGAAGATGTAATGAATAGAGAAGAATTATACAAAGAAATTATAAAATACTTAAAATAGAGTAAAACGAAAGGAAAGCAAATATGCGAATAGGAATTGATATAGATGATACAATGGCAGACACTTTTGATTATCTAATGCCATATATAGCAGAATTTTTTAAAATAGATATAAATTATTTGAAAGATAATAACATTTCATATAGTAATCTTCCAAAAGAAATGAAAGAAAAAGAATTTGAGTTTGCAAAAAAGTATTATGATAATGTTATTCCCAAAACACCATTTAAACCTAAAGTTGGAGAATATATTAATAAAATTAAAAATTTAGGAAATGAAATTATAATTATTACAGCTAGAGATAAGAGATTATATACAGATGAATATA
Organism: uncultured Clostridiaceae bacterium; assembly: GCA_948469815.1. Classification (GTDB taxonomy): domain Bacteria; phylum Bacillota; class Clostridia; order TANB77; family CAG-508; genus CAKPSH01. Next base: position 10,362 of record CAOKMR010000037.1, read on the forward strand.
AAACTACTATTAAAGAATTAAAAGATAATAATATTAATTATGATAAATTAATTTGTGATTTTGATAAAGCGAAAGTTTGTAAGAATGAAAAAATAGATTTATTTATTGATGATTCTATTGAAAATTGTAATAATGTTGATAAATTAGGAATTAAAACATTATTATTTAACAGTAAAAACAATATAAGAGTTGAAACAAAATTAATTAGAGTTAATAGTTGGGAAGAAATATATGAGAAAATAATTAAGAAGTAAGTTGAATTATGCAAGAAAATAAGGTTGTTTGTAGGAGGTGAACGATATGATTAGTTATAGAGAGATAAAAGTAGAAGAAAAACAACAAGTAAAAGAATTGATAGACATAGTACTAGATAAATTAGAAAGAAAAGAATTTTTTATGCCTTTTACAGAAGAAGAGCTAGAAGATATGTTTAATAAAGATAAGATAATTACATATGGTGCTTATGATGAAGAAAAGCTAGTTGGAATGGCACAATTATATTTTGATGAATCATATACAACAGAAATAAGAGAAATATTAAATATGCAAAATAATAAAGTAGCTGAATTTGGTGGGTATTTAGTGCTAGAAGAATATAGAAACAAAGGCATTATGAAACATTTAGAAGATATGCTAATATCAAAACTAAAAGAAATAAATTATGAATATGCAGTAATAACAGTTCATCCAGATAATATTGCATCAAATAAAGCAACGGAATACACAGGGGCAAAAATCATAAAAACTACTAATTTAGGCAAGTATTTGAGAAATATATACTTGTTAAAAATATAAAAGTAGTTACTACTATGGAGGAGGAATAGATATGGTTAAATCAGTAATGTCAGATAAAGTAGAGATAAGAGATAATGGATTAAATGGAAAATGAGTATTCGCCAAAGAATTCATAAAAAAGGGAGAAATTGTTTTTATTAAGGGTGGTCATATACTCACAAAAAATGAAATATTTTCGACAGGAGTTATAAATAGTTATTTTCCTATTAGTGATGAATATTTTCTAGGTGCAAAAAACAAAGAAGAGGAAAACGATATAAAATTATTTGAAAATCATTCTTGCAATCCAAATTGTGGATTAAGGGGAGAAATCACTTTTGTTGCAATGAGAGATATAAAAAAAGATGAAGAATTAACAACAGACTATGCTTTTATAGATAATGAAGATTATAAATTTGAATGCACTTGTGGTTCAGAAAATTGTCGTAAAGTTGTTACAGGCTATGATTGGAAAATAAAGGAGTTACAAGATAAATATTATGATTATTTTGCACAATATCTAAAGGAGAAAATAGATGAAGAAAGAAAATAAAGTGTAAAGGAGAAAGCTATGTTAAAAGCATATAGTGTATTTAAAGATTTAGATAAAAAAGCATATGAAATATTAACAAATGCAGGAATACAACTAGAATTATCTACTTCAATAGAAAGACCTAATAAAGAGCAACTAGAAAAATTACTAAATGATTATGACATATTGATAATGGGTGTTAAAGAAAAACTAACTGAAGATATGTTAGCAAAAGTAGAAAAGAAAAAAATAATAGCAACATTATCTATTGGCGTAGACCATATAGATAAAAGTTTTTTTGAATCAGATTTAATTAAAGTTATTAATTGTCAAACGTCTAATGTAATATCAGTAGCAGAGCATATATTCGCTTTAATATTAGGAGTAAAAAAGAGAATTATAGAGGCTAATGATATTGCAATAAAAGGTGGAAATAAAACACAATTATCAGATAGAAGTAATGATATAAGTAGTAGCACGATAGGAATAATAGGAGCAGGTAAAATATCAAGAGAAGTAATAAAAATAGCAAAAGTGTTCAATATGAAAATTTACTGTAATACTTTAAATCCAGAAAAACATAAAGATTTATTACATCAAGGAGTAGAATTTGTAGACATAGATACTTTACTTACAAATTCAGATATTATAACTATAAATATTCCATTAAATGAAGAAAACAAAAACTTAATCTCAAAAGATAAAATTAATCTAATGAAAAAATCAGCAACATTTATAAATACATCAAGAGCAGAAATAGTAGATATGAATGAACTAATAAAATATGCAGATGAAAACAGAACATTTAATGTTGGTTTAGATATAGATGCAGAAAATTATAAAGAGATACTAAATACAAAAAGAAATAATGTAATAGTAACTCCACATATAGCAGGTGTAACAAAAGAGGCAATAAAAAGAATGGACGTTGAGTTAGCAGATAATATAAGAGAATATTTAGAAAAGAATTAGAGGTGTTAAGAAAGATGAAATTTGATGTTAAAAAAGTAAAAATTATTGTAACTGCACCAGTAGAGAATATTAAAGAAATAAGAAATGCTATATGTGATGAAGGTGCAGGGATTATAGGAGACTATACATATTGCACTATATCTACAAAATGTACAGGAACTTTTAAACCTAATGATAATGCAAATCCATACATTGGAGAAAACAATAAATTAGAATTCGTACAAGAAGAAAAATTGGAAGCAAGATGTGATGTCAATATAGTGAAAAGAGTATTAAAGAGATTAAGAGAAGTTCATCCTTATGAAGAACCTGCAATAGATATAATTCCTTTAATCGATGAAGAAGATTTATAATATTAAATATAAAAAGGAGTATAATATGTCTTTTGAAAGTAGAGCCAAAGAATGGGACAATAATTCGAGAATAGAGCGTTCAAAGGTTGTAGCTGACAAAATAAATGAAATCATAGGAAATGAAGAATATAATTCAGTAATGGAATATGGTTGTGCAACTGGACTTATTAGTTTTAATTTATGCGATAAGTTTAAAAAAATAACACTTATGGACTCAGAAAAAGAAATGATTAATATAGTCAAACAAAAAGTAGAAAAATATAGAAACGAAAATATATTTCCTGTTCAAATTGATTTGATGAACGAGTTATATAAACAAGAAAAATTCGATTTAATATATACATCTTTAACACTGCATCATATACTAGACACAGAAAAGATAATTAAAATATTTTATAATCTGCTTAATAAAAATGGTATGTTGTGTATAATTGACTTAGATAAAGAAGATGGCAGTTTTCATATAAATCAAAAGGACTTTAGAGGACACAACGGATTTGAACATAGATATATGGAAAATATATTTGAAAGTGTAGGATTTTCAAACATAGAGTCAGATACTTTTTATAATGGAGAGAAGATATATAAAGAAAAAACTATACCATATTCACTATTTTATACTGCTGGAATTAAAAAGTAAAGGTAGATAATAAAAAGGTAAATACTGAACCTGCAAACAATATAAAAAATATTTAAAGGAGAATTTATAAAAATGAATAGAGAATTTGCTGAAGATTGGCTAAATAAATTAAAACAATACTGGTTTAATAAGGAAATTGAAAATGCAGTTTCATTATTTAAAAAGACCACATATTATCAAGAAACACCATTTATGAAACCTTATACAACATATGATGAAATAAAAAAAGAATGGCAACATATTAAAGAACAAGATATAAAAAATATTGAATTTAAGATATTAGCAATAGATAATAATACATTAATTGCAGAATGGGTATTTGAAAGAGATACAACAATATTTGATGGAATTTATGAAATAAAATTTGATGATGAATTAGAATGTATCTATTTTAAAAGTTGGGAAATGGAAAAATAATAAATAGAAGAGGAGTGGTTATATATGTTAGTAGGGTATATGTGTGCTTTGATTTCATCCCTATTTTTTACAGCTTATGTTATTCCTAAAAAGTTATCAAAACAGACACCAATAAAATACAGTTTATTTATGGGATTAGGTTTTTTTATAGTATCAATTATAATGTTTATTATAAATAAGATTACAGTTAATAATCCTTTAGAAAACTTAACAAATCCAGTGCTTTTGTTATCTGGTTTAGGAGGAATATTATGGCTGATAGGCTCAGTATTTTTTCTAACTGCTATTGATAAAATAGGGTTATCAAGGTCAAATCAATGGAAAAATTTGCAAGGACCAGTAGGTGCGATTCTTACATTAACATTTTTATCAGAATTTATGCAGACTAAAGTGGTATATATAATTCTAGCAGTTATTTTTATTTTACTATCTGCAATGTTATTTACAATTAGAAAAAAAGAAGAAAAAATTGTAGATAAAAAAGGAATAATATATGCAATATTATCAGCTATATTTTTTGGAATAAATGCGTTAATACAAAAATTTGCAACGAATAATGGATTAATTTATGCTCAACAAGTATATTTTTCTGCCTTAGTATTTATATCAGCATTAGTATATATTGGATTTAAAGATAAAAACATTAGAGTGTTAAAAGATATAAAAAACAAAGAAAATGTTTTAGGAATAATTGGTGGAATTACATATTATTTTGCGTCTTTCTTCTCAACATTAGCATATAAATACATACCAGGTTCAATAGCATTTACAATAGTTCAATTAAATGCAGTATGGACAGTATTAGTTGGAATATTAATATTTAAAGAAATAGACTTTAAAAAGAATTGGCTAAGGATAGTAACAGGAATAGTATTTGCAATAATAGGAGTAATAATGTTGTTGTTTGCACAAAAATAAAATCTACATATAACAAATTGGTTATAAATTATAAAGAAAGGGATTTTTAAGTTCTTTTCTTTTTGTATCAAAATAGTCTAAATCCATTAAACATATGCAAAATTATGACATTTTTTATGAAAAAATAGGTACGTTCGACAAAAAACAACAAAATATTTATTGCAAAAGTGCTACAATATATACAAGAATTTCCAATAATGTGTTATAAAAATACAAAAGAAATGGGGACAAAATAACGAACAGAAACAATAAATTTATTATGTTCTAATAGTCTAAATAGTCAATGTAATAAAAAACAATGATTATTTGGACTATTTTTTTATACGTTTGGAGATTTACATAAAATCAAAAGAAAAAATCACATTTGGATTTCCGAATCTCGAAAGAGAGGAGGTGGTATTGTGCCAAATGAATTTAATAATGATATTGTTTTTGCTAGATTTATAAATTATATGAAAAAAGCATTATTACATAAAAAAATAAACTACTTAAAGCATAAGAGATTTTTAAAAGAGCAAGAACTACAATTAGACCAAAAGGAATGGAACGTGTTATCTAGCAAAGATGATGTCGTACATTCCTTTTTTTCATTTAAGGGAAAAGATGAAAATAAGCAAGATATTTTAAATGTACTTACTGAAAAACAAAGAAAGGTTATTACTGCAATTTACTATGAAGAAAAAAGTATTGAAACAATTGCTAATGATTTAAAACTTACACCAAATGCAATATATCAAATAAAATTTAGAGCTATGGAAAAGTTAAATAAATATTTGAAAGGGGAATAGGAATGAACAATAAAACAAAATTTTATGAATTATTAAGTAAAGCTAAATATGATGAAAAGTCTTTAATTTTGGTAATTGAAAAGATAATGCCATTAATAAATAGTTATTCTTTTAATAAAAACAAAATAGATGAAGATTTAAAAAGTGAGTTAATTGAATATAGCATATCACTAATAAAATCAAAAGATTTTGCAGATAAATTAGCAAATTATAAAAAAAAGTTAAAAAAATTTTTATAAAACGTAAGATTTGGGATTTTCAGTTGCTGTTCTTATTGAGAAATAAAAAACTCAAAATATAAAGAACATTGACAACTGAATAGTATTCATTAGATACAACCCTATTATTGCTAGAAATAGTAAGCCACCTTAACAGGTACGCCAAGACCTTATATTAAGTGAGCGATTAATACCAAGTTATAAATATTGAAGTTGCTATCAATACGGCGATGATAAATAATAGGCATAATGATACTTTTGTCTAGTCATAGCTTGAGCGAGAAAAAACCGTCGCACGCAATGAGGATAAATCTGTTAGTAACAGATATGTGGTTGCAAATTTCCATATTTGCAGTTTCATATGGGCAACTAGCTATTGCCGTCTAATGAATTATAAAAACAAAACAGAAAGGTAAAAACAATGATAGTAATAATATTAATTTTTATTATAATAGCAATATTTACATATATGATAATTCTTGGTGGAAATATGCAAAAAACACCAAAAGAACAAGAATTTGAAGATAAAGAACAAATGAAAATGTAGAGATAATTACCAGAAATGGAGGCAATAAAGTTGGAAACAAGAAAAGAAACAAGGCAAGTGTTTAGAGGAGAAATATATTATGCTAATCTTTCTGGAGCAATAGGGAGCGAGCAACAAGGAACAAGACCAGTGCTTATAGTACAGAATAATACAGGTAACGTACATTCTCCAACAGTAATGGTACTGCCTATAACTAAAAAGTTAGATGTTATAAATCCACAACCAACACATATTGATATAAAAAATTTTTGTGGATTAGAATATGAATGTACTATACTTGCTGAACAGATAAGAACAATAGATAAGAGCAGGTTACGTGCAAAAATTGGGAATTTACCATATAAAATGATAAAAACAGTAAATGAGGCAATGCAAATTGCACAAGGAATAAAAAATTAAATATTAATATATGAAGAAATAAGTATAGGGTTACTTGTTTCTTTTTTTATGGAAAGGAATAGAAATGGAAGAAAATATAATTGATAAATTAGTGAATGAAAGATATTCGATAAAACAAATGATAGGGTATTTTATTATAGGATATAACAATACAAAAGATAAAGAAAATTTCAATAAAATCCTAGAAAACATTATAACAACTATTATTAAAGTCAATAAAAATAAAATTTTGGATAAAATTGATGTAAAACTTATAGAGAATATTGAAATATATTGGAATTTAACAATAGAACAAGTTCTTTGCTATGGATATATAGTATTTGAGTACCTTATGAATTCAACACAGAGGATAAGCATAAAAGATATTGTAAATGAATTTAATATAATATCTAAAATTTATTCTCCAGATAATGCCATTGAGTATGTTAATAAAAAACAAAAAAGAATAGGAGGATAAAATGCATAGAGTAAATAACATATCTAAACTAGAAAGTAAAATTAGACATTATAAAGATATTGAAATTAATGATATTAGTAATGAACAAATAACTAATATTAATAAAATAAAAATAGATAAAAGAAAATCAAGTGTTGTGAGAATACTTGATTTTTTACGCTATGTAGAAAATCCATATATGATAAAAGTTAATGAAACAATTGTAAAAATACAATTTTCTAACAAACAGATTAAAGCAGAAGAATGCATAAATCAATTGTTTTATAATTTATACCTAAAACATTAATTATAAAGAATTGCAAATGTGTAATTATTTATTTTGCACATTTAACAACAAAGATAAAATCAAATAAGATTATTGTATTCAAATACAAGAAAGGAGAAAAAACGTGGGAGGCAGAATTTCAAGGTATGATGAATCTCAAAATTCTAAATTAAAAGGAATAAGGGTATGGTCAATAGCAGAATATATAAGATTATCTGTAGAAGATGGCGATGATAAAGTTGAAAGTAATAGTATTATTAATCAAAGAGCTTTATTAAATGATTTTCTTAAAAATAATCCAGAATTAAAATTATATGATTATTATATTGATGATGGGTATTCTGGGACAGATTTTAATAGACCTGGTTTTCAAAGATTATTAAAAGATATGAAAGCAAAAAAATTTGATGCAATAATTGTAAAAGATTTATCAAGATTAGGGAGAAATTATATAGAAGT
>CAOKMR010000038.1 GCA_948469815.1 uncultured Clostridiaceae bacterium
CCCATGAAAAGAAAAAAAATATAAGGATAAGGACACGAGTAATAGTGCCCTTAATAGTCGTGCTTGTGCTAATCAATATAATAGCAGTAATATGTGTAGGGGCGCCCTTTGGGCGTCCGTCAGAAACAGCAGAAATAAATAGAGATGTAGAACCAAACAAAGAAGAAATATTAGCAGAAAAAACAACAGTACAAGTAGGAGAAACATATACTGTGCCAGAAGATGGGATCTACAAAATAGAACTGCATGGTGGAAAAGGAGGAATTCCTAATCGGGAGACCTCGGAGCTAAGGTTACGGGTGCAGTTAGGTTGAAAAAAGGTGAAAAATTGGTTACGTCGAACGTCCAAGGGGGGGCCGGAAAGATGTTGTATAAGAACGGTGTAGCGTTATGGGAGTTTGGGAAAGGCGGTAACGGTCTAGAATTAAGAATTGATGATGAATTAGTGGGGAAAGTTTCTCGGTGGAGCTACGGTACCAATTTGGAGGTCAAATTGGTCTTATCTATGTAATAGGTGTCGGAAAAAGTGAAAATGTGTTATTTTACGATGAGTATTCTAGTATCTTAGGGTTTGAGGCCTACAGGTCGAGTCAGGAATCGTTTGGGGTTCGTGGAAATGCGTTTTGCGAGGTGTGTAGGGCTAAGGTGAGTTATACATTTGGTGGAAACGAGAGAGGATATTATTATTTTGCGGCGAGAGGTGGTGCAATGGAACTACGTGAAGAGACGTATTACGACCGTTACGTTCCCTGCGGTATCTTATTCGAAAATTCATACTTTGAGGATCGTCATGCAGCAACTAATGCTTGGGATCCTTTTGGGAGCGAATCTGAAGACGAAAAGAGCTTTATGAGGATAACTGGTGGTGCGGTTAGTCACACGGTAAGGGTAATGGTTGAAGTGGAAAGTACTTCGGGTGTGGAGAATTTAATTGTGATTTTTGAGAAATTTTGTTAACTTGAGTTTTTATTAGTTTTAATAGGGTTATAGCAAATTGGCGTGATTATGAATTAGGTTAAAATAGGTCTATTTTTGCAATGATTGTCCCCAATTTGTCCCCAATAATTTTTAATAAAAATGGAGGTTTTAACAATGAATAATTTAAGAGAAGTTAATGATGATATTTTAAAAGATTGGTTAAATTTTAGAGAGGAGGATTTATGTTCTTTAACTTGTGATGAGGATAGAAAACATCATATTTATTTTGATGAGATTTCTGAAAGAATACTTAAAAATGTTCCTAAACAAAATCAAAAGTATGTTCAAAAACAACTTGATCAGCTTGATAAGAATTTTATGGATTATATCGATTATTGGAATGAGAAATATTATAGGAATGGGTTTTGTGATGGAGTGCAACTGATTATGGGTTGCTGTAATAACAATGTTTCACTTTAAAGTGCAAATTTTGCACTTTAAAATATAAAATTGCACTTTAAAAGAGAGTATAGAAAAAGTTGTGTAAATAAATCCTTCCGTGATAAAATAAAAAATATCAAGGAGGGATTTTTTCTATGGGTAAAAAAGTAGAAAAAGAAAAAAATGAATTAGTAGAGGAATTTTTTAGAAAGAATGATCCGAAGAACATCAAATCAATGAGTGATATGTATGCAGCATGGAAAGATTTCTTTGCCCCTGCTTTTCAACAATTATTAGACGCAGAAATGGAAACTAAGCTAGGATATTCAAAAAATGAACGAACAGATAACGAAAATTACCGAAATGGATATTATCCAGAAAGAACCGTATCAACAGAAATGGGAGATATTCCAGTAAAAGTACCAAGAGATAGAAATGGAGAAATCAATTCTGATTTAGTTCCTAAATATTCCAGAACTGTAAATGGATTTGATGAAAAAGTAATTGCCATGTATGCTTTAGGATTATCAGATAAAGACATACAAGAACAAATAAAAGATATATTTGGCTGTAATTTATCGCCAGATATGATAAGTGATATAACAGACAAAATCATACCAGAAATCCAAGAATGGAAGAAAAGAAGATTAGAAGAAGTGTACCCAATCATATTTATAGATGCTACTCATTTTCATGTGCGAGATAATGGACAAATAGTAAAGAAAGCAGCATATGTAGTATTAGGAATAGATAGGGATGGTATGAAGAAGGTATTAGATATTACGATAGGAGAAAATGAAAGTGCAAAATATTGGATGACAGTATTGAATGGATTAAAAAATCGAGGAGTTCAAGATATTCTAGTATTATGTGCAGATGGTTTAACAGGACTAAAAGAAGCAATATCAGCTATTTTTCCAAAAACAGAATATCAAAGATGTATTGTACATCAAATAAGGAACTCTTTAAAGTATGTTCCATATACAGACAAGAAAGAACTAGCAAAGGATTTAAAGACAGTATATCAAGCATCAACAGAAGAAATAGCCTATACAAATTTATTAGAGTTAGATGAAAAATGGAAGAATAGATATCCAGGAGCAATACAAAGTTGGATAGACAATTGGGACGTATTAAGCGTATTTTTTAAGTTTTCAGCAGAGATAAGAAAAATCATGTATACAACAAATGCAATAGAAAGCTTAAATAGTACATATAAAAGGATTAATCGTAACAGAAATGTATTTCCAACAGATATGTCGCTATTAAAAGTTCTATATTTATCAACATTAAAAGCAGAGAAAAAATGGTCAAGAATGATTAGTAAATGGGATTTATGCCTATCTCAATTTAGAATTATGTATGAAGGCAGAATCTAAATTTAAGCCTAAAAATAATAGGCTTAAGAAGCAAATTTCTTAAGTCCTATTAAGTTTACACAACTTTTTCTAAAAGATTGATTTTTTAGAAAAATATAGATAAAATAAAATTAGTTATAAAAATGTTAATTTTTTTCAAGTTATCAATCGGAAGGAAATCCGATTTACACAACTTTTACGATAGTCTCCTTTAAAAGGCGAGTTAATTCTCGCCTTTATGATATTCTAAAGTCTTTAATATTATTGAATGTTTGCTTTAGATTAAAGGTTTTCCCAAATTAATATTATTCCAATATTTGCTAATCATTATTAATACAAGTTTACTTACTTCAGCAAAACTCTTTCCATTAATAATAGTTTGTTTTCTAAAACGTCTATAATCAGTTGAAAGGTTAAATTCAATAATTGATTCTTCTTTAGTCTCCATAGTTAAATAGCTAGCTGTATCCGAATAATGTATAAATCTGCAACAAAATTCATATAATTCTTTAAAATTTGGAATATCATTATTAATTCTTTCTATGATAAATGTATCATATAGTTTTTCTTTTTTATTAATTTTATATTCGAATAATCTTTTTCTATTAATAAATATATCTTTATATATCTCTGCAATATCATTTCCATCATTGCATAATAAATATACGCCATAAATAAAAATACAATTATCTATTTGTAAACGCATTAAAGAATTTAGTACTAATACATTATTGCTTGTCAATAATCTTTGATATGCGTCAATAATTGATAAGCTCCTTTGTAAAATAGTATTAATCATTACAGTTTTTGTGTGTAAAGTTTTATCATTTTCTATTATTTTTTTCATACTATTTTGGTATTGTATAACTATATTATTTAAATCATCTAATATTTGTTTTTCGCATTCTTTCATATTACACCTATTTTATTAAATATATTTGTGCTGATTTTACTTTTGGTATATTTTTATCTATTTTTATTCCTACTTTATCTCCCTTTTTTGATTCTTCAACACCAATTTCGTTTACCATCATACTTACTATTTTTGTTTTATAATAATTATTATCTTCTATTATTAATAATTCATCATTTACTCTTATTTTATCACACTCTAAAGGTATACATATAACTTTACTTTTATCTAATATATTCTCTATTTTTCCAATTTGTTCAAAAGATGTAGGAATTGCTTTAAAGATTCCTGGTGTTTCTAACGATTTTCTTATACTCTCTTTGCTTATTATATTCTCTTGGCACAATCTTATAGCTTTAAATAATTCATAAGTACCTACTAAAGTATACTCATCTCTTATAGCATCTTTTATCTCTTTTGAAGTAAACCCCAATTCTTCTCTTTGGTTTGGTTCAACATTTTTATGATAATTTACAAATACAACTCCATGTATGCTTGGGATTTTTAGCTTAGAACAATTCCTAGATTTATATTTTACAATAACATTACAATCATCTTCAATTGCAGGTCCATTTATCCCCTTTACTTCGGCTATAAAATATTCTTTTTCATTTTTGTAAATATGTATATCCTCTTCTTTTTCATCATCTTCTCGTACCTTATCCCAATCATCTACTTTGGTATATTCTAGGTATTCCAAACATTTTATTATACTTTCTACTAGTTTATCTCCTGTACCAGTGGAACTTATTATATTATATAAATATTTAGTTTCTTCTTGTTTATCTTTTATTCTTTGATTAATTTCATCTAACTTTGTTTTATATTCTTTTTCTATATTTTCCTTTTCTTTAATAATGTTCTTTATTTCTGGCAATATATATTCTTCTTTATCCATCCATGTATCTTTAACAAAATCTTTAAATATTTCTGGATAAAAGAATGGTAAAACTTCTGTTAATATATTTTCTATTATTAAACTCATATTTTCAAATTGTGGTAATACAATTAATGTATTTCTAGTTTTGTTATCATTTTCGAAAAATTGAAAATATCCTATTAAATCTCCATATATATTTTCTAATAATCTAACTGTATTCTTATCTTGATATTGATTAATATAAAAGGTAGATCTACTATGTATTTTTCCTTTATAATTCTTTAATATATCTTTAAAAACTCCTGTTCCAACAGCAGTATACTTTTGAGTTTGAAAATCGCTATCAGAAGGATTTATGTCGAATGGTAAAAATTCATAATTTGATATAGTTCGTGTATTATTGCTATAATATCCATCTCTCCATGTACTTATATTATACTTTTCATTAATTTCTTTATCCGTTAAAATGATAACTATGCTATCTTTATCTCTTAACTTTCTAAAATCTTCTTCATAAAATGTTGATGCTATATTAATAGGATTAAATTCTTTTTGATTTTTATATGTTGTTATATATTGTCCTTCTTCTAAATAATATAAATCCATAAGTTCATATGTCTCGTGAGTTTCTTTTTGTGACATATCTATTATGACAATATCTTTTTCTATAATATTGTTTATCTCATTGTTAAAAATTACTTTTTTATTACCCGATGAATCTAATACTTTATATTTCTTTCCAAAGCTCCCTAATTCAATATTAAATCCCTTTTCTTTTAATTTATCGCTTTCTCCTTTATCACAATCTATCATTAAAATCTCAGGTGACTTATATGTTATTTCACTTTTTTGATTTATATTGATTGTTTCTATTTTATTTCTACCTATAAACATTTTATATCTCCAATCCTTTTTATCTTTATATTAAATATCATTTATTCCATTTTATCATTATATCTATTAATACTCTTTTCAATTCTAATAAATTTTGTTTCTTATTAACTGGTGTTATATTAATGTTTTTTATTCTAAACACAAAATTACCAGAAATAACAACTGTTACTATAGAAATAATAGTCTTTGATATAATTTCTGACAATTGTCGTTCATTATTATTAGTAAAATAAACAGTTAAAACTAAAATTAATAATGGTAATACAATACTATTAAGGTATTTATCAATAAAACTCTTTTTTTCATATTTACATTGTATTTCTTCATCTATTAAGTCTAAAATTATACTGATACTTTCAACATTTTTTATTTTACACTTTTTTCTTAAAAAATTCTCCATATTTTGTATTTCTATATCTCTATATGCACTTAATATTTCTTCACCCATTAACATACCTAATGGATCAAAACTCGCTTTTTGATTTACTTTTTTAGTATATATTTTAATCATAGGCAAAATATAAATTAATAATAAAAATATAATAGTAATAAAAAAATCTATTATTAATATAGTAAAAATTCTTGTCCAAATGTTACTTATTATCTGTGATATTATATAATTAATTATAATTTCTAACATTGTAACAATTACAATTCCACTTATCCAACTTTTATAATGTTTTCTAAAATATATATTTTCAACGCATAAATTTGTTTCAAAATAGTTTACTATCTCTTCGTACATACATTCCTCCTTGTTTATTATATAATATTTTCTCATAAAAATTTGTCGAAACTTGTCTATTATTATCAAAAAAGCAAAATAATCCTGTAACCTTTAATTACTCTCATACTTTACTTTTCTTTTGTAATCCTTATTCTAAATATTCCTTCAATCCATCAACTATTTTATAAACTTTAGTCATTGGATTTCTATCTGATGCTTGTCCATTTTTATTTAACTTTTCCATATACTCGCAATTTTTTATTGCTGTACCTAGTTTTCCATCTTTAGTTACTTTCTCAAAAATTTTATCATCATTTTTCTTATATGTACCTAGTCCATTCTTTTGAAATTCTTTATTTAACTCATCTAATATTTCATCTTTTGATATAACTCTGCTAACTCGTTTTAAATAGGATAATAGCCAAAGTTCAAAATTAGGATTAGACCATGCCACATTATAATCACAATTTTTTATTGCTTGATTAAATTGTTCATTACTATAATCATCTTTATCAAACACTACCCATACTTGCCCATATCGTTTATTAGCATAATTCACATATTTGTCTGTATAATTTACTAAATCAGTTGTATTCCTTCCTGTACCTTTTACTTCAATACTAGGAATTAACACATCAACTTTGCTACCATACTTTTCATTTATCTTTTTTCTTAATCCATTGAAGTAATTAGGCTCTGTTTGTTTTCCTTCGCATACTATCAAGTAATTAGCTGGTGCAAGCTTCTTACTTTTTAATTTACCTTTTCTAGAATATTCTTTATCTCTCATACAATATTAAATTCCTCTAATACTGGAATAGCACCATATCTTCCAGTCAAATAATCTTTATTGTATGTTGCATCATTTCTAACCTTTTTTGCATTTCCATTTTCATCTTCCATAATATAATCTGATAATGAATATATTTCTGAGATTCCGTTTTTATCTTTTTCAGCAAACCAAATTTCATCTCTTCTAAAAGTTTCTTTATTTAAATTTACTGTATCATGTGTAGAATATATTAACTGACCATTTCCTATATTCTTTTCACTATTATGAAATAAATTGATAATATATCTTGTTAATAATGGATGTAGTTTTGCATCTAATTCATCAACAAATAATACCATACCGTTTTTTAATGCATCCATGAAGAAATCAAATAAATGAAACATTTTCATAGTTCCATTTGATTCTAATGAAATAGGTAATGCTTTCTTTCCATCTTCGTAGTTATGAACTAACTCAACTTTTACAACTCCATTTGTGTTTTTTATCTCTTCTAAAGAAGTTGGAGAAATATTGATTGAATCTATCGTTGCATCAAAAGTCTTAATAAATGCTAATAATTCACTTCTATATTTTTCATCTTCAACTATTCTTAAAGACATTCTTTTATTTAAAGCGTCTTCAAATTTAGGATCACCTAAATCTAAATAATTGCTATTCATAAACCATTCATATACACTATTAAAATCTTCATTGCTTTTATCTATCGCTCTAAATGATTTCAAAAATAAACTTTTATCATCTATATTTGCTAAATCAAATAATTTATTTTTTACTTTCATAATTTGAACATTATTATTATTTCTTTCAAATATTTCATAAAATTTATTTATTCTCTTTTCATATAACCATTCTGAAATTATTTTATCTTTTAATATATCAAAACCATATTTATAAATTTTATTATTTTTTGCAAGTATTTCAACTTCTAAACTTATAGGATTATCATTTATCATAAAACTATAGATATTTTCTTCATCTATTGGAGAATTTACTTTTGAATCATCACTTACTAAAATTCTTTTTTTCATATAGCTAAATGCTTGTAAAACATTCGTCTTACCACTTGCATTAGCACCATAAATAGCAGAAACTTTTAATATTTCTGTACTATCAGTTTTAGCAACATTATAGTCATGCTCTTTTAATGATGTTGCTTCCATATCTAAACAATTTTCGTCTTTAAATGATTTGAAATTTTTAAAACTAAATCTTATTAACATGTTAAAATCCTCCTTTGCTTTATATATTATATGCTAAAATTAAAAAAATATCAATATTTTTGAGATATTTTCTCAAATTTTATTGATATTTTTAAAGTTTTTTTATATTTACTTGATAAACTTATAAAAAAGAGCTCTCAAATTCCAATGGAACTATGTCTTCATATAATAAAGTAAATTGTGCGTTAACTTTTCTATTATTATGATAATGCCCAAAAAACCATTTCTTAAATTCACATTTTTCTGAAATTTCTTGTAAATAATCTGTTAGATAATCTTTCTTAAAACTACCTCCACTAAGTATTGCTTGTATACTTGTTGGACAGCAATGAGAAATAATATAATCAACTTTATAATTCACCTTTTCTAAATTATTTATTCCATTTTGCATTTCTTCTTTAGTTGGAAGTTCTAAATCCCACCATGAAAAATCTCTTATTCTGAAATATGCTCCTCTTTTTCGGTAATTATATATCTTTTCTTCTTCATCCAAATTTAATATACCTTCTTGTATGTCGTGTGATCTCGCTCCACCAAATGCGAAAACTTTTTTATTGTCTATATCAAAAATTTCTCCACGCATTAAATGTAATACTGAATCTCTAATTTTATGTACTTTACCTCCATGCCACTCTTCTACTGGATAATTATATAATCTTGTAAAATTTTCATGGTTTCCATCTACAAATAATGTTGTAAAGTTCTTTTCATTTAAATAATCCAACCAATACTTTTCTTGGACATTCTCTTTTTCGAATGTCCAAACTCCACCAAAGTCGCCACATATTATTACATAGTCATCTTTTGTCATTTCTGTTTGGATTGGAAACTTTTCAATTAGAAATCTACTGAAATCAGCATGTGTATCTCCTGTAATATAAATCATTAGTGGCTCCTTTCTATGTTTATAGCTCTTTTTTACTGTACTTAATACGCTTTTGCTTAATTGCTTTTGCAATTTTTCTCATATGATTCTTTTCAATATTTGAAATACTTTTTTCATCTTTAAATATTTTATTAGATAGTCTAACATAAGAAATAAAATTGCTCCTCTTTTCACCTCTTGATAATCCTTTTTTCGAGTATTTTTCATATACCTTATCATAACTAATCTTATTTCCTTTATATGTAATACCATTACATCTTTCGATTCCATCAATTTTTCTACGCATTCGATAAATATACTTTCCATATGTTTTTTGACGTATTGATATAGAACTACCATCAAAAGAAAACCCAAGATAATTAATTATATTCGTTTTATCTTTTATTTCTGGTATTACAATATTAGTAAGGTTCTTTATAGTATTATGCAAATAAAAATATACTTTAGTTTTATCATTCTCAATATAAACTCCTGGCGTACTATTTATAATACTTATAGTTTCATCATAAAATGCTTTAAATGTTTCTATATCTTTACAAGGTACTACTAATATAAAATCATCGCTATATCTTCTATATAAACCATTATTACTGTTAGTTAGTTTTTTCATTTTATAATCAAAATCCGTCATATAAATATTTGAAAATATCCCACTTAATGATGAACCTTGAGGTATTCCAAATTTGTTTTTATTTTTTATCAAATGCTCCTTTTTGAATATTTTAAATGTTTCTAAATCCATTACAGTTTCATAGGAATTTAATTCTTTTATATCTTTATAGCTATTATTTAATCCATTCAAAATTAATATATCTTCCAATTGACATTTGGAAAATTTAGTCATACTCTTAAAAATTGCATACATATCATTTGGCAATTTTTCAACATTCATTAATTTGCAAAGTTGTTCTTTTAAATAATCATGATCTAAATTATCAAAAAATCCTTTGAAATCTCCAACAATTATGTATGCATTTTGAGTTTGTTTTATAAAATCAAAAACTTCTTTTGCAAAATGAATATTAGATTTTCTTTTATTGTCTCTATATGCTATTGAACACTCGTCTATGCTCAATTTATTAGCATTTTCATTATACATATTATTTAAAATATAGGCATAATATTGATATATACATCTATCTATATGTGAAGCATAGCATATTGGTCTTATTTTTTCTTTCATTCCTTTTTCTTTATTAAATTTGTATATCTTTTTCTCGTAATATATAAAAGGATAAAAGTTGTGCTTCTCAATATTTTCTGGATTAGATATATATTTATATACTTCTTTTAATCCTAATCTCTTGTCAAAATGAGCATAATTTCTTTTCCCATTATTTTTTATGTTATAAATATTTACTTTCATAAAATATCTCCTAAAATGCACAATGCCCATTAGTATGGAAGACAGCACTCCTTAACTAATGGGCATATACAAAACTTGGGTTCTTGATTTTTATAATTCTTGCAAATTATAAAATTGTGTATTCGAACTCAGCTGTCTAATATTGCAATCATAGATTATGTTATAATAATCATAGAAAGGAGAATATTAACAATGAAGATATTGTGTATATCGTTTATGTTAACATCACTCTGTCTATACTATATGATAGAAATTATCAATAAAGTATTGACAACAATCCATTACCTTTATACCTTTGTATAAAGCAATATAAATATATCATATTTTATATTATTTGTCAAAACTAACTTTTGATTTTTAATATTTTGTTTATAAATGCGTTTTATATCTCTAATCATACTTGTATTCTTCACTATCTTCTGCAACTTTTAGATTGTTATCTTGTTCCTTGCTGTCTTCATCATACTCATTTTTCATTAATCTGTAAATAACATTTCCTAAAGAATTCATAATCGCATCATAGAATTCTTTATTTTCAAACAACTTCTTATATGAAGTTGCACTTTCTTTATAACATTTTGCTGTTTTCTCACTAAATACTTTAGGAAATACTGATTTTGTAAACATATCTTCATTATTATTTTTCGCTAAATTTTTTATTGTTTTATCTTCCATAATAGTATTCATAAGATTTTCTACTACAAGATTATCTCCATCTGTAAATTGCCCAGAATACAATTCATTTACTTTTTGAATTACTTCATCTAGTAATCTCTTTTCTGGTAATACTGCAATTTGTATTTTTGCTCCTTGTGGTTTTATCATTCCTGGAGTTTCTTCTGTTTTTCTTAAAGATACACTTCCATCAAAAGTTTGCTTTAAATTATAGTATGTAAGTTTAACCGTTCCTTCTAAATCTATTACATCTATTTTATTCTTTGGTAATAATTTTTCTACATATCTTAAGTACATATAAATTTTGTGTAACTCTTCATCACCCATATATGCTATTTGAGTTATATATGAATAGAATCTATTAAAACTTTTTACTTCTTTTCTGAAGCTTTCTCTTTGCTCAATGTCTAATTTATTATATAAATCAACTGTTTCTTTAACACAACTCGTCAATTTCCCAAAATCATTTTCATTTTGTTTTCCATTTTTTAAATACATTTTGCAAAATTTTTCTACATTATCATCATACCATAATTTATAACTTTTTAATATATTTAACTTATTATATATAACATTTGGATCTGTTTCTTTTTCTAAAACTGAAACATCATAAAATGGTTTAAAAGCTTCTTGAATTTCTTCTGCTTTATTTACAAAATCAATTACTAATGTATCATCCTTACCTTTGCACATTCTATTTAATCTTGATAATGTTTGTACTGCTTTTATTCCAGACAACTTTTTGTCCACAAACATTGTATGTAATAATGGCTCATCAAATCCTGTTTGATATTTTTCAGCAACTACTAATACATTAAATTCATCCCCATGAAAGTATTCTTTTGTCTGAGATTCTTTTATTTTCTTGCCATCTTTAGTCTTATTCATTCCACTTTCAGTAAAAGCTTCTCCACCATCTTTAACTTCTCCTGAAAACGCTACTAAAACATCAAGATCATCGTATCCCTTTTCTTGTATATATCTTTTCATTTCAAAGAAATACCTTACTGCATGTAATCTTGAAGCTGTAACAAGCATTGCTTTTCCTTTACCGCCAATTTTATTTTTAGTTACTTTTCTAAATTGTTCAACTATTATTTGTGTTTTTTGTGTTATATTTATCTCATGCAAACTTTCAAATTTTCTAATATATTTTGTAGCATAATTCTCTGGTACTTCTGGATTATCTGGTATCTTCTTTGCAATTTTGTATATTGATTCATAAGTCATATAATTCGCTAATACATCTAATATAAATTCTTCTTCTATAGCCTGTCTCATACTATAAATGTGATATGGTCTAAAAGTTCCATCTTCCTGTTTTGTACCAAACAACTCTAATGTTTTTCCCTTAGGTGTTGCTGTGAAAGCAAAAAATGACAAATTTTTTTGCTTTCCATGTATTGCTAATTCTTCTACTATTTTGTCTTCATAATCTTTTTCATTTTCTTCTGCTAATGCCTCTAACTCTGCATATTTTTTCAATGCTTCATCTCTATCTGCTAGTGCTATTTTTAATTTCTTTGCTGAATTTCCTGTTTGACTTGAATGTGCTTCATCAACTATTACTGCAAATTTTTTACCAGCTGTATCAGATACATCTTTATATATTACTGGAAATTTTTGAAGAGTTGTTATAATTATTCTTTTTCCATCATTTATAGCATTTTTTAAATCTTGTGATGTTTTATCATCATCTATTTTCACAACTACACCTTGTTGATGTTCAAATTGATATATTGTATCTTGTAATTGTTTATCTAATACAGTTCTATCTGTTACAACTATAATGGAATTGAATATTGCATTATCATTTCTATCGTGTAATCCTGAAAGTCTATGTGCAAGCCATGCTATAGAGTTTGATTTTCCAGAGCCAGCACTATGTTGAATTAAATAATTATTTCCAACTCCACAATCTCTAACATTCCATATTAATTTTCTTACAACATCTAATTGATGATATCTAGGAAATATTATATTTTTCTTTTCAATCTTTTTTTCCTTACCATTTTTATGTTCTATTTCTTCTTTAACTTCTAAATGTACAAATTTTTGAATTATTTCCATTAAAGAATCTTTCATTAATACATTTTTCCATAAATAATCCGTAGTATAACCATTTGGGTTAGTTGGATTTCCTGCTCCTCCAACATTGCCTGCTCCGTTTGATCCTTGATTAAATGGTAAATATCTTGTATTTGGTCCTGCTAATTTTGTAGTCATCTTTACATCATAATGATCAACAGCAAAATATACTATTATTCTTGAATTAAATTTAAATATTAACTCTCTAGGATCTCTATCATACATAAATTGTTTTTGTGCGTTTTCTGAACTTTGTCCTGTTATTTGATTCTTTAATTCTAAAGCAACTAATGGTATACCATTTAATAATAAAACTATATCAATTGAATTTTCATTTTGAGTAGAATATTTTAATTGTCTTGTTTCATTTAAAATGTTCATCTCATATAATTTTCTATCTTCTGGATTTAAGTTTGTTTCTGGTTGAAAATATGCTAATTTAAATTTATATCCCCTATCTGTTATTCCATTTCTAATAACATCTATAATTCCTCTTTGAGCAACTTCTTCATTAAATCTTTTTATAAATCTATCTTCGTAGTCATCTGGAAAAGCATTTTTGTATCTTTCCAACTCATTCATTTGGGAATTTTCTATGAAGGTAAATAAATCTTTTTTATTTAAAGCACATTCTCTATCAACATCTTTAGGATATCCTTTTACATATCCTCCATCTTCTGATAATAGATAACTTTCTATATCCTGTTCGAATCTTCTTTCATTTTCTTCCATAATCATTGCTCCCATTTATACTCATTTTCAAAATAATCTTTTATTAAATCTTTCTCAATAATCTTATTTCTACTAGTTTTCTTCCAAGGTCTTTCTTTATGTGTCATATTTCGTAATTCTTCTGCTGTGTATTGACTATATTTAGAATACATTTTATCTAATATTTCTTGAGTTTCATTGTCTATTTCAGTTTTACTTTTTCTATTGTGCTGAATCTCTTTTGCACCATTAGAATTGTATTTATAATATATTTGTTTTATTACTGGTCCATGTTTCCAAGCTACAAAATCTTCTTTTATCAAATTACATTTTTTATATAAAAAATATATTCCACTTGCATAATATAACAACTTCTGTAATTTCAAATTTGTTATTCCAACAGTTTCTTTACCGTTTTTTCTGTTTTCTAAATTTTTATTTAAAATCCAATTGCTTATATCTTCTGCTGAATAATTTACATCCCTACTAATTTCTTTTTTACCTGTTACATATTCATATATTAAAGACTTTTTATAGTTTTCTAATTCAGTAATTAAATCTTCTTTATTTTTTATTATTTTTTCAATTTCTTTACATTTCAACTCCAGATACTCAACAATATTTTTTTGTTCTGCTTTCTCTGGAATATAACAAACATAATTTTTTATAAACTCAATAGATACTCTCTTTAATCCACCTGTACCTGTCATAGTCGACACACACAGTTTCTTAAATACTTCAGACTGTAGCAGATAAAATAAATATTTATTTTCTATATTATTTTTACATCTAAAAATTATTAATTCAGAACTTCCATATCCTATTCCTTTGACTAAATTATTCATTATTGCAATATTCCCGTTTTCGAAACATGGAGTTACTTTTGCCATAACAATATCATTTTCTAAATATGTATTGTATGAAGAAGTATTATTCTTCCATAGTCCTGTATTCTGTATATAATATCCATTTTTTATATATTCCATTGGAGTATAAGTTACTTCATCATATTCATTTATTTCTTTTTCACTTCTAGGATTTATATCTGCTAAATATTTTATCTTCGTTTTATTCCAACATTTTGGTTTATATTTTTTCAAACCTTTAGTAATAATTTCAGTAATAATCGATTGTTTATATTTTTTATAATCTTCTATGGTTTCTTTTGTTTTCTCTATTACTTTATCAATTTCATATATTTTTTTATTCAAAAATTTTACTATTGTGTTTTGTTCTTCTAATGGTGGCAATATAATTTGAATATCTTTAAAATCATCTGTATTGACAACATATCTTAATGATTTTGAATAAGTCATATATTTTCTACCATCAAAACAAAAGTCGAACCAATAGCTAGCATATTCATTTAAAATATTGTTTTTACAATTATATACCTTATATGCGGGCGAAATCATTCCTTCATAGTTTGATAGTCCTGAAAAAACAGCAGAAATATCCAAATCAAATAAGCACATAACTATCTGCCCCTTTTTTACACTTTGATATGTTTCATAGCTTTCTGGTGTCTTTCCAAAAGTATTATTAATATCTTTGTATATTATTCCATTCTTAGTTAAAGATAACAATTTATAATTTTCAAAACTTTCTCCAACAATATTTTTTTCTAATTTAAAGCACTGTTTGTTTCTTAAAACTCTCCAATCTTCTGGTATACTTTTTACAAATTTAATTCTAGAGTCTTTCATTTTTCTCATACTACTTGCCCTCCTTAAATAATTTTTCAAGAGAACTCATAATATCCTTCTCATTACTTCTAATTCTTTGCTCAATTATTTCTGAATCTTCTGGTTCTATATATTTATAAAAATATCTTGTAAACGGAATTTCATACCCTACTTGTGTTTTGTTTTTATCTATCCATGCATTCTTATTATATGGTAATACTTCTCTTTCAAAGTATTCATCTATATCTTCTTCCAATGGTACATTCTCGAAGTCTCTTTTATTACTGTCTGCTTTTATATTACCTTTTTTGTCTTTTATAATTTTATTATTCTCATCAACCTCTGGATTTTCTATTGTAATTCTATAAAATCCAAAATCTGCGTTCTTAAATATTTTGCTTTCTACTGATTTCCCATCCTCTTCATATTCTTTATTTTGAAAATCATCATAAGCTTTTAATATTAAATTCTTACATTCTTCACTAATATCTTTTCTCTTGTTACCTATATTTTTTCTTCTATTTTCATAACAATTTGAAGCATCTATTAATTGCACTTTTCCCTCTCTTATCACATTTTTATGTTTGTTTATTAACCAAATATATGTAGAAATACTTGTATTATAAAATAAGTCTGTTGGTAATTGAATAATTGCTTCTAACCAATCACTTTCAATGATATATCTTCTTATTTCAGACTCTCCTGAGCCTGCTTGTCCACTAAATAATGGTGAACCATTTTGAATAATAGCCATTCTTCCATTATCTTTCAATTTAGCTATACCATTTAGAGTAAATAGCATTTGTCCATCACTAATTTTAGGTGTACCAACAGGAAATCTTCCTTTATTTCCTGTCACCACTTCATTTTCTACTGCTTTCTTTTGTTTTTTCCAATCAATTCCAAATGGAGGATTTGAAATAATATAATCAAATTCATATCCTTCAAATTTGTCATTATCTAAAGTATCTCCTTGTTTAAAGTTATCAGCATCTCCACCTTTTATTAGCATATCTGCTTTTGCTATAGCATAAGTTTCAGGATTTAATTCTTGCCCATAACAATCAACAATAGCATTTTTATTTAACTGTTTCAACCTATCTGTCATACATGCTAACATTTGAGAAGTTCCCATAGCCATATCATAAATTGTTTTTATTTTATTTTCATTTATTAAGACATCTCTTTCTTCTGCAATTAGCAAATCAGTCATTAGGTATATAATGTCTCTAGCTGTAAAATGTGCTCCAGCTTCTTCATCATAACTTTCAGAAAACTTTCTGACTAATTCTTCAAAAATATATCCCATATCTTCTGTTTTTACTTCATCTAGTCCCATATATGCTTTTTTACTATTAAATTCCTCTAATACTACATATAATAATTTATTTTCTGCCATTGTTTTTATTTCATTTTCAAATTTAAAATTATTAAGTATATCAATTACATTGTCTGAAAAACCATTTATATAGTTCTTGAAATTATTTTCAATATTATCTGGATCTGTAATTAGTTTTTCGAAGTCATATTGACTAATATTATAGAAACTATATCCAGATGCTTCTGTTAAAAATGGATCTTTGACTTCAAAATCTTTAATTTCTTCATACTTTTTCAATACCTTTTGCTTTGTCGGTTTCAATATATCATCAAATCTTTTTAATACTGTCATTGGTAATATTACCTTACCATATTCGTGTGGTTTATATACTCCTAATAACTTTGTTGCTACTTCCCATATTAAATTTGCTTTTGCGTTTATATTTGTACTCATATTTCTATCTCCTATTTCATTTATTTTTCTTCCACTCTAAGCTACATCCAATGATGTCTGCTATTTCCTTTACTTCTGTATATTTAATTGTTTCCCTTCGAATTTTATTTAAAATATTTGATTCTGTTGTTTCTGGTTTGTTTTGTAACTTTCTTCTTCTATTCATTTCATTTATAACTTCTTTAAATTTCCATCCATTTAATGTTAAATTACCTTTTATTTCGTTATGAGTAGTATTATTTTGCAAAACATCACCTCCTAAAAGTAAAAAATTACTGAAATACAATTAAATTTGTATTATAGTAAATTTTTATGATATTTAAGTTTATTTGTTTGTATTATAGCATATGTAATCTCTAAAAGTATTTCATTTATATTACATTTTAATTAAGTTTCTATTACATATTTTTATAATATTTTATTAGATAACGGAATAATTCTATAAATAATAAAATTTAAGAACTATATTTTATACTGAATAGTTCTTAAATTTATACCTATTTAATTTTATTACGATTAATCTCTTGCCACATTTCCAAATCAAGTTTTTTAGTAATTAAATCTCGTATCTTTATTTGCATTTTGTATATAGTTTTCATTA
>CAOKMR010000039.1 GCA_948469815.1 uncultured Clostridiaceae bacterium
TCATTTCCATATATTTTATCTGCTCTTGATTTTTCTACATTTAACATTTTTCCCCAAAGTGGTAAAATAGCTTGGAAACTTCTTTCTCTACCTTGTTTAGCACTTCCTCCTGCTGAATCTCCTTCGACTATGAAAACCTCACATTCTTCTGGATTTTTGCTACTACAGTCTGCTAGTTTTCCTGGCAATGTAGAACCTTCTAATGCATTCTTCTTTCTTACTAGTTCTCTTGCTTTTCTTGCTGCCTCTCTTGCTCTTGCCGCACTAATACATTTTTCTAAAACAGCCTTTGCTACATTTGGATTTTCTTCTAAAAAGTTAGCTAAGGCTTCTGTTACAGCAGTTGCAACAATTCCTGTAACATTACTATTTCCTAATTTTGTTTTAGTTTGTCCTTCAAATTGAGGTTCTTTTACTTTTACAGAAATAACAGCAGTCATACCTTCACGAATATCTTCTCCTTGAAGATTTGCATCTTTTTCTTTTAAAATACCATGATTTCTTGCATAATCATTAAAAGCTTTAGTTACGGCTCTTTTAAAACCTTCTAAGTGTGTTCCACCTTCTATTGTATTAATATTATTTACAAATGTATAAATATTTTCCGAATATGCTGTTGTATATTGAATTGCTACCTCTAATGGAACTTCTCCTTCTTTTTCTA
Organism: uncultured Clostridiaceae bacterium; assembly: GCA_948469815.1. Lineage (GTDB taxonomy): Bacteria > Bacillota > Clostridia > TANB77 > CAG-508 > CAKPSH01. Next base: position 665 of record CAOKMR010000039.1, read on the forward strand.
TATATATTGGTAATTGATTTATTTTATCTTTATTTTGATTTAAGTATTCTACAAATGAATTTAACCCACCTTCAAAACAGAATTCAGCTTTTTGCTCTTTTCCTTCTCTTTTGTCTTCTACTGTGATTTTTAGTCCTTTCGTTAAAAAAGCCATTTCCCTAAATCTTTTTTCTAGTACATCATATTCATATTCAAGTGTTTCGAAAATTGTATTATCAGCTAAAAATCTAACTTTTGTACCTGTTTTATCAGAATTTCCTATTTTCTTAAGAGATTCTACTGTTTTTCCTCTTTCAAATTTCATCTGGAAAACTCCACCATCTCTTTCTATTGTTACTTCTGTCCATTCTGATAAGGCATTAACAACAGAAGCACCAACTCCATGTAGCCCTCCAGATACTTTGTATCCACTATCTCCACCGAATTTTCCTCCTGCATTTAATTGAGTATATACAGTCTCAGCAGCAGAAATTTTTGTTTTTTGATGTATATCAACTGGAATTCCTCTACCATCATCTTCTACGCAAATAATATTTCCAGGTTCTATAGTAATATAAATATTTTTACAATATCCTGCTAATGCTTCATCTACAGCATTATCTACTATTTCATATACACAATGATGTAATCCTCTAACAGAAACGCTTCCTATGTACATTCCTGGTCTTTTTCTTACATGTTCTAATCCATCTAAGACTTGGATTTGTTCTGCATTGTACTCATGTTCGAATTTTTCCATTTTTCCCTCCAACGATATAAAATAATTGCCATTTGGCGTAGTTGGAACAACATAGCTTATAAAATTTGCTATTCATGCAATTTTCTATTCAACGTACAACAGTACACCCCATAGAATATTGCATTCATGCACCTAGCCAAATACCAATTCTTTTATATCTTTATTTTCTCGTTTTATTTATATTATATTAAAAATCAAAAAAAATCAATATTTTTTTTAATTTTTATAATTTTAATCATTCTACAGTTACTTTTCCGTTCTCTATATAAAATATTTTTTTTTCTTTTTCATTTAAATTTAATCTTTCTGTGCAAGTTATAATTACTTGTATGTTTTCTATATTTTCTATTAAATTTTCTCTTCTTTTACTATCTAGTTCAGACATAAAATCATCTAATAATAATATAGGATATTCGTTAATTTCATCATATATTATGTTCAATTCTGCAATTTTTAAAGATAATAAAACAGTTCTATGTTGACCTTGAGAACCAAAAATACTTAAAGGTTTTTCATTTAAATATATTATAAAATCATCTCTGTGAATTCCTCTACCTGTATAACCTCTTGAAATATCATTTTTTCTATCGTTTTTTAATTTTTCTAAATATTCTTTTTTATTTGAAAAATCAGAAATATATTTTATTTTTATTATTTCATTGTCTTTTGTTATTCTTTTATGAATATCAACTATTCTTTCTTTTATTTTATCCATAAATTCACTTCTATATTTATATAATTTTTCAGAATATTCTGCTAATTTTTCATCCCATATATCTAACAAATCTTCAGACTTATTTTCATATTTTATTAATCTTAGATAATTATTTCTTTGTTCTATTGTTTTTAAATATAAATTCAAATTATATATATATGCAGGTCTTAACTGACTAATCATTATATCTAAAACTTTTCTTCTTTTTGAAGGTCCTCCTTTAAAAAGATTTATATCATCTGGACTAAATAAAACTATATTTATATTACCTAAAATTTCACTTATTTTTTTTGCTTTTATTTCGTTAATATATATATTTTTTTTATCCTTAATTTCTAATTTTATTTTTCCGTCTCTATCTTTTTTTTCAAATTGTGTTTCTATTGTTGCAAATTGTTGACTTTGTATATTAACTAATTCAATATCTTTTTTTGCTCTAAATGATTTTCCAATACTAGATAAATAAATAGCCTCTATTATATTTGTTTTGCCTTGTGCATTATCTCCATAAAAAATATTTATACCTTTGCTTAATTCTATTTCTTGTTTATTATAATTTCTAAAATTAGTTAACGATAATTTTTTTATGTACATTCTTCTTCCCTTTTTTTCTTTCCTAATCTTGTATTTTTATAGGTAATATCATATATATATATGAACCATCTTCATTAACTGGTCTTATGATACATGGTGAAATGCTACTGCCAAAGTCTACGAATATCTCCTCGTCATCTATTACCTTTAATGCATCTAAGAAATACTTAGGATTAAATCCAGCTTCAACATTTTTTCCTTCTGTAGAAACTAATATTTCCTCTTTCGCATCACCTGCTTGATTTGTGCAAGAAATAATTGCTTTTCCTATCTCTATTGAAACCTTTACAGGGTATTTTCTTTCTTTTTCTATTGATGACATTGAAATTAAACTAATTCTTTCAAAACACTCTTGTAAATCTTTTTTGTTTACTCTTATTCTTGTTTCCCATGTTTTAGGAATAACATTATCATACTTTAAGAATTCGCCATCTAATAGCCTTGTTACTATTTTACAATTTTCCATTTCAAATAATGCTTGATTTTTAGATATACTCATTTTTATCTTATCAAATGAATCCGAAATAATTTTATTAACTTCGTTTAATGTCTTACCTGGAATAACAGCATTAAAATCATTAGAACTACTTTCTAAATAATTACTTTTTAAACCTAATCTAAAACCATCAACTGCAACTACATTTATTTTATTATTTTGTATCTCAAATAAACATCCTGTAAAAATAGGTCTATTTTCTTCTACACTTACTGCAAATATAGTCTTTCTTATCATATTTTTTAAAGTATTTTGGTCTAATTCTACAGAATTTTCTATATCTATAGCAGGTAATTCAGGAAATTCCAAAGGATTCATAGTAGATAGCTTATATAAAGAACCTTCACATTCTATTACTAGTAAATCTTTTTCATTTAAAGTTATACTTATATCAGAATCAGGTAACCTCCTAATAATTTCACTAAACATTGTAGCATTTACAACTGTATTTCCCTGTTCTTCTACATTGCATTCAATTACATATTCTATACCTAATTCTAAATCATATGTAGTTAACTTTATCTCTTGATTATTAGTTTGGATAAGAATACCTTCTAATATAGGCATAGTAGTTCTTGAAGATACTCCTTTCACTACGGAATTAATAGCTTTGATTAATTTTTCTTTTTCACAAACAAATTTCATTTTTTTCAAACTCCTTTATATAAAATAAATATTTTTAGTAGTAGTAGTAGTAGGTCTGTGGAAAATGTGGAAAAGCACCTAAAACTATTACTTCCCTAAATACTATTAATGTTGATAACTAAGTGGATAACTTATAATATTTTCCACAGTTTCCAATTTTGAATGTGAATAAATAATTATAAACATGTTATCAACAAGTTATTCACAATTGAATGTGTATAACCTTTAAAAATATTAATAATACTAAATAAAACAACAACACAATAAAACATAAATTTTGAAAACATATATTTTTGATAAATCTATTATAAATATTATAAAAACTAACTTTAAGTTTGATTTGGATTTAAAATAATGTTTTTCACACTTTCCACAATCAATCTAGTTTCATCTTTTTGCTTTATATCATTAGATATTTTATCACAAGCATGCATAACTGTTGAATGGTCTCTTTTACCAAAGTCATCCCCTATTTTTTTATAAGGAATATCAGCAATTTCCCTACACAAATACATTGCAATTTGTCTAGGATAAGCTAAATCACTAGAACGTTTAGCACTATCTAAATCTTTTACAGAAATATTAAAATATTTAGAAACAGTTTCTTTAATGTAATTAGAAGAAACAATTTTTTCTCTTTGAGAAATAACATCATTAATTGCTTTTTCGGCTAATTCAAAAGTTATAGGACTATGAGTTAAAGAAGCTTGAGCTACTATCTTATTTAATGTACCCTCCAGTTCCCTAATGTTTGAGTCCACTTTAGTAGCAATATTAGAAAGAATAATATCGTCAATAACAATATTTTCTAATTGAACTTTTTTTCTTAAAATTGCCAAACGAGTTTCATAATTAGCAGCAGAAATATCAACTAATAATCCCCAATCAAATCTAGATTTTAAACGTTCACTTAATGGATTAATATCTTTAGGAGGTTTATCACTAGTAATTACAATTTGACCTTTATTTTCATAAATAGTATTAAAAGTATGGAAAAACTCCTCTTGTATACCTTCTTTTCCAGCAATAAATTGAATATCATCAATTAATAGAACATCTATGTTTCTATATTTTTGTCTAAACTCTTCATTTTTATTATCTTTTATACTATTAATAAATTCATTAGTAAATTTTTCAGAAGTAACGTAAACCACTCTTTTATCAGAATTTCTGGCTAATATTTCATGACCTATTGCGTGCATAAGGTGAGTTTTACCAATACCTACTCCCCCATGAATAAATAATGGATTATAAGAAATACCTGGTGCTTCAGATACAGCAAAAGCTGCAGCATGAGCAAATCTATTGTTATCACCTATAACAAAAGATTCAAAAGTATATTTAGGATTAAGATTAGAATTTACAGGAGTTATAATCTCCCCTACATTATGTATATTAGTAGAATTTCCTTTTTCTAATTCTTCTTGAGTAACAAAAGTAATTTTATGACCTTTATGAGTTAAAAATTTAAAAGCATTATCAACAGGATCGATATATCTTCTAACTTGGTCTATGTGAAATGATGATGGTGCAACTAGTACAATATTATCATCATTCATACTTGATATCTCTAGAGGTTCTATCCAAGTTTGATAAGATATACCACTAATTGCGTCACTCATCAATAGTTTTACGTTATTTAAAAGTTCGTTCAAATCTTGAGCCATTATTTTCGTCCCCTTCATTTTTTGTAGAAATATTTCATATAATATCAAAAAAGAGAAACAAAAGTCAATAAAAATGTGGAAAAAATAATAAAAAATGTGGATAACTTTAAAAAGTAAAGAAAAAGCATTGACAAACCAAGAAAATTAATATATAATTTCAATGCTAAATTTATAAAAATAAAAATTGCAGTCAGAGTTGAAAAATACTCGATGTAGTATATAACATTAAAATAGGAGGTGCAATAATGAAAAGAACATATCAACCAAAAAAAATACAAAGAAGCAAAGAACATGGATTTTTAAAAAGAATGAGTACAAGATCAGGAAGAAATATATTAAAATCAAGAAGAACAAAAGGAAGAAAAAAACTAACTGCTTAAAAATAGAGGGGACTGCACAACAAATAAAGCGGTCCTTTATTTGTAATGTTTAATTATACATAAAAGTTTATAAAAAAGTAGAGAAAAAGAAATGAAAAATTTTAACACATTAAAAAAAAATTATGAATTTAAAAGAGTTCTAAACAAAGGGCAATATTATTATGGCAAATATATTCAATTTTTTATTATAAAAAATAATAAAAAAACAAATCGAATAGGTATAGCTATTAGTTCAAGAATTGCAGGAGCAGTAGAAAGAAATAAAATAAAAAGATTAATAAGAGAAAATTATAGAATATATATAAGAGACAAGATATTAAAAGGATATGATTTTGTTTTTGTATGGAATAAAAAAAGAAAACCAAGTGAAGCAAATTATTATGAAATAAAAAAAGATTTTGATAATATTTTTAGAAGGACAGGTATTCTTATAAATGAAAAAATTACTAATAACATTAATAAAAATATATAAAAAAACAATTTCAAAAATATTTAGTCAAATGGGATTTCATTGCAAATATTATCCCACATGTTCAGAATACACTATGCAAGCAATACAAAAATATGGTAGTATAAAGGGATTGTATTATGGAACAAAGAGAATAATTAGATGTAATCCTTTTTCAAAAGGAGGATATGATCCTTTAAAATAACATATAAAGTGTAAAATGTTAGTACTTAAGAAAGGAATGAAAAATAAATGATAAGTTTTTTTGCAAACACATTTGGATATTTTTTGAATTTTTTATATAATAACTTAGGAAACTTTGGATTAGCAATGATAGTATTTTCAATAATAGTAAAACTAGTATTATTACCAATTACAATAAAACAACAAAAAACAATGAAGAAAACAGCTAAAGTACAACAAAAGTTAAAAGAAATACAAGACAAGTATAAAAATAATCCAGAAAAATTAAATCAAGAAACAATAGAATTATATAAAAGAGAGAATATGAGCCCTTTTAGCGGATGTTTAGGAGCTATAGTACAAATAATACTTTTATTTTCAGTATTTTATTTAGTAAGAAGCCCATTAACATACATGAAAAAGGTAGATAGTGGTTTAATAGAACAATACAAAATAGAAATAGAAGAAGAAAGTTCTACAAATAATGCATATCCAGAAATAAGTATAATTAAGCAAAAAGGAAATGAAGATGAAAAAGTTTATATAAATATGAATTTCTTAGGATTAGATTTAAGTGGAGTTCCAATTCAAGATGCATCAGATGTAAAAGTATTTATAATACCAGCTTTATATGTAATAACTACATTTTTCTCAATGAAATTAAATTCATCAATGAATAAAAAGAAAGAAAAAGAAAACTTAATAACAGATGGTAAAGAACCAGCAAAAGAAGAAGCATTACCGAATCCAATGGAACAAGCAAATAAAAACATGATGTATATAATGCCTATAATGTCTATATCAATAGCATTAGTAGCACCATTAGGATTAGCTTTATATTGGTTAGTAAATAATATATTAATGATAGTTGAAAGATTAGTTTTAAATAAAGTTATTAAAGAAGAAGAAAAAGCCTAAAAATAAAAAAAATTCTTTTTGTATTAGAAAGGAATGAAAAAAATGGATATAACAAAGATATTTGAAGGAAAAACTAGCACTGAAGCTATAGAAAAAGGACTAAAAGAGTTAAAAGTTTCAAAAAAAGATGTAGAAATAAGAATTTTAGAAGATGAAGATAAAAAAAGCTTTTTTAGTATATTAGCACCAAGGGTAGTAAAAGTAGAGATAACATTAAAAGAAAAGAAACAAAATGAAAATCAAAGAATAGTAAAAAATGAAGAAATAAGAGAAGAAAATATAAAAAAGGCAAAAGCTCAGATAGAAAAGTTTTTAAAAGAGTTTACGAATATAATTGGAAAAGAAATAAATTATCAGATAAAAGAGCAAGATGGAAATACAATTTATATAGAAATAAAAGGGGAAGAAGCAAAATTTTTAATAGGATATAGGGGAGAAGTATTAAATGCAATACAAACTATTCTTGTTGCTGTAGCTGGAAAAAATATAACTGAAAAAATACATGTAAATGTAGATATATTAGGATATAGGGAAAAAAGAAAAAAAGTACTAGAAGATTTAGCACAAAGAGTTGCAAATAGTGTTATAAAAAACAGAAAATCAGTTACGTTAGAACCTATGACTGCATATGAAAGAAAAATAATTCATACAATATTACAAACAAATGCAAAAGTAAAGACAGAAAGTATAGGTGAAGGTGAACATAGAAGAATAGTAATTTCATTAAAATAATAAAATTAAAAAAAATCTAAAGTCAAAGTGAGGATTTTTTAATTCATAAGATGAATTAATTTAAAATACTTACTTTGATTTTTATTATATACTAGGAAAGTTTTATAAATAGGTATAAATTTAACAATAACTTAAAAAACTTTCCTAGTATATAAAAGGCTATAATCGCTATTGCCTTTAAGATTTCCTCATTTACATTCGGAAACTTAAATCGGCAAAGGAAAAGGTGGCAAAGCCACTTTTCATGTGAGAAGGAAGGTTGAAAAATGATTTATAAAAAATTTTTTCCAACCTTGATTATACATTAGAAAGGAATGATATTAAAAATGGAAGCAATAGTAGCAATATCTACACCACCTGGATATGGTGGAATTGGAATAATAAGAATGAGTGGTAAGGATACATTTAAAATAATTGAAAAGATTTTTGAACCGAAAAATAAGGAAAAAAATGAAATAAAAGGGTATACAATGAAATATGGCAAAATTTTAAGCTCTAATGGAAATATTATAGATGAAGTACTAGTTACATATTTTGTTTCACCAAAATCCTTTACAACGGAAAATATGTGTGAGATAAATTCACACGGTGGTCCAATAATTTTAAAAAAGATATTAGAGCTTTGTTTAGAAAATGGTGCAAAAATGGCAGAGCCAGGTGAATTTACAAAATTAGCATTTCTAAATGGAAGAATAGATCTAGCTCAAGCAGAGGCAATAATAGATATGATAAATTCAAAAACAGAGAAAGAGCAACAAGCATCAGTAAATCAATTAGAAGGAAAATTATCTGATAAAATAAATGAAATACGACAAGACATTATGCAAAAAATGGTAGACATAGAGGCTTCTATAGATTATCCAGAATATGATATAGAAGAAACTACTAAGAAAGAGTTAAGAGATACTTTAGAAAAAGTTAACATAAAATTAAAAGAATTAGAAAACAATTTTGAAACAGGTAAATTAATAAAAGATGGTATTGGAATGGCAATAATAGGGAGACCAAATGCTGGAAAATCATCATTATTAAATGCTATTTTAAATGAAGAAAGAGCAATAGTAACTGAATATGAAGGCACAACAAGAGATATTATAGAAGAATTTATAACAATAGAAGGAATACCTATAAAAGTTATTGATACAGCAGGAATAAGAAATAAAACTAATGATAAAATTGAACAGATAGGAATTGAAAAGGCAAAAGAGATAGCTAAAAATGCAGATTTGGTAATATATATAATAGATTCCTCAAAAAAATTAGAAAATGATGACAGAGAAATATTAGAACTTTTAAAAAATAAAAAATCGATTATAGTTCTAAACAAGCAAGACTTAAAAGAAGAAATATCAATAGAAACAGAGGAACTAATTAAAAATAATAAACCAATAATAAAATTATCAGCTTTAAAAAAAGAGGGAATAGAACAGTTGTATAAAAAAATATCTGAAATGTTTAAATTAGGAGAAATAAACATAGATGATAGCATTACTGTAACTAATGAAAGACATAAAGAAATGATAAAAAATGCACAAAAAAACACAAACGAAAGTATTAACTCAATTGACAATGATATGCCATTAGATATAATTCAAATATCAATAAGACAAATTCTAGAGGACTTGGGAAAAATAACTGGTAATTCAGTTTCAGAAGAAATAATAGATGAGATATTTAAAAAATTTTGCTTAGGAAAGTAAAAAAATATTGACTAAAAGGTTTTTAAAACAAAAAGTCGAGTTTCACACTTGAATTACAATATGTTTAATATAGAATAAACTTAAAATTTTAAAGTGAATATTTAAGAAAAATATTTGTTATAAAAAATAAATTGATATATAATAAACATTTAAAATACTGAACTCAGAAAGGAATGAAATTGAAATGAAATATAATGCAGGAGATTATGATGTAGCTGTAATTGGTGCAGGGCATGCAGGATGTGAAGCAGCATTAGCTACAGCTAGAATGGGACTAAAAACATTAATGTTTTCAATAAGTTTAGAAGCTATTGCAAATATGCCATGTAATCCTCATATTGGAGGAAGTTCAAAAGGTCATTTAGTTAGAGAGATAGATGCACTAGGTGGAGAAATGGGAAAAAACATAGATAAAACATTTATACAATTAAAAATGCTTAATACATCAAAAGGACCAGCCGTTTATTCTCTAAGAGCTCAAGCTGATAGAAAAAGATATCATATAGAAATGAAGCATACATTAGAAAAACAAGAAAATTTATCAATAAAACAAGCAGAAATAGTAAATATAGGAGTAGAGAATGGAAAAGTCGTAAATGTAGAAACTCAATTAGGAGCAATATATAATGTTAAATCTGTAATATTAGCAACTGGTACATATCTAAAAGGAAAAATATTTATTGGTGATGTTTCTTATGAAAGTGGACCAGATGGAGTTTTTCCAGCAAATCAATTATCAAAATGTTTAAAGGATTTAGGAATAGATATAGTAAGATTTAAAACAGGCACACCTGCAAGAATAAATAGAAGAACTATTGACTTTTCAAAAATGGAAATTCAAGAAGGAGACAAAGAGATAGAAATGTTTTCATTTGAAAATGAAACATCAGAAAAAGAACAACAACCATGTTACCTTACTTATACTAATGAAAAAACACATGAAATAATAAGAGCAAATTTACATAGATCTCCATTATATGCAGGAGAAATAGAAGGAACAGGACCAAGGTATTGTCCATCAATAGAAGATAAAGTGGTAAGGTTTGCTGATAAACCTAGACATCAAGTATTTGTAGAGCCAATAGGAGAAGATACAGAAGAGATGTATATACAAGGAATGAGTTCCTCATTACCAGAAGATGTTCAAATTGATATGTATAGAACATTACCAGGTCTAGAGAATGCAGAATTTACAAGACCCGCATATGCTATAGAATATGATTGTATAGAACCTTCTCAATTAAAGCTATCATTAGAATTGAAGAGAATATCAGGAATGTTTTTTGCAGGTCAAATAAATGGAACATCAGGATATGAAGAAGCAGCAGCACAAGGAATTATAGCAGGAATAAACGCAGGATTAAAAATAAAAGGAGAAGACCCTATAATATTAAAAAGATCTGATGCATATATAGGAGTTTTAATAGATGATATAGTAACAAAAGGTACAAATGAACCTTATAGAATGATGACATCAAGGGCGGAATATAGACTATTATTAAGACAAGACAATGCTGATTTAAGATTAACTGAAATAGGATATAATGTTGGATTAATTTCTGAAAAAAGATATAACAAATTTTTAGAAAAAAAAGAGAACATTGAAGAAGAGATAAAAAGGATAAAGAGTAAATCTATAAAAGCATCACAAGAAACAAATGAATTATTAGAAAAATACGGAGCAACTACAATAGTTAATGGAACAAGATTATCTGAATTATTAAAAAGAACTGAATTAAACTATGAAAAATTGGAACCTTTAGATGAAGAGAGACCTGTCCTAACAAAACAAGAAAAACAAGAGGTAGAAATTCAAGTAAAATATGAAGGATATATAAAAATGCAAGAAGAACAAGTAGAAAAATTCAAAAAACTAGAAGAAAAATCTTTAAGTGAAGATATAGACTATGAAGAATTAAAAGGTTTAAGATTAGAAGCAAGGCAAAAATTAAACAAATTTAAACCAACATCAGTAGGACAAGCTTCAAGAATATCAGGGATTTCTCCAGCAGATATATCAGTATTATTAATATATCTTGAACAAAGAAAAAGAAAATAACAAAGTAAAAAAAATAGTAAAAATATCATAAAAATATTGACATATTAATATATTTTAGATATTATTATAGTGAAGAAAAAAGAAAAAACGAATATGGTTTACATAAAAGTTTATAAGGAGGTATATAGTGGGAAGAGTAATATCAATCGCAAATCAAAAAGGTGGAGTAGGAAAGACAACTACCTCAATAAATATAAGCACCATATTGGCAAAAAAAGGAAAAAAAGTATTGCTAATAGATGCAGACCCTCAAGGTAATGCAACAAGTGGAATTGGTATAGAAAAAAAGACAGATAAATCAATATATGATGTTATAATAGAAGAAACAAAAATAGAAGAAGTAGTGTTAGAAACTCAAATTAAAAATTTAAAAATATGTCCTTCTAATATAAATTTAGCAGGAGCAGAAGTAGAACTTGTATCAATGATGTCAAGAGAATATAGACTAAAAGAAAGAATAGAAGAAGAAAAAGAAAACTATGATTATATAATTATAGACTGTCCACCATCATTAGGATTAATAACATTAAATGCATTTACTGCATCTGATAGTGTATTAATACCAGTACAATGTGAATACTATGCCTTAGAAGGATTAGAGCAACTGATGAATACAGTTAATCTAGTAAAAAAACATTTAAACAAAGAATTGGAATTAGAAGGAGCAGTTTTAACAATGTATGATGCTAGAACAAACTTATCAAATCAAGTAGTGAAAGAGGTTAAAAATTATTTTGAAGACAAAGTTTATAAAACAGTAATACCAAGGAATGTAAGACTTAGTGAGGCACCAAGCTTTGGAATGCCAATATCAATATATGATCCTAAATCTAAAGGTGCTAAATGTTATGAAAAACTAGCAAAGGAAATTCTGAAGAAAAACGAAGAAGATAAATTAGCAAGACATATGAGATAGAAAAAGGAGTGATTATTAATGGCAACGCCAAGAAAAACAGGATTAGGAAAAGGATTAAATGCCTTATTTTCAACGAATGCAGAGGAAAAAGAAGAAATAAAAGACGAAAAATTAGAAGATGGCAATAATGAAAAGGAAGAAGAACAATTAGAAGGAAAAGTATTAAACTTAAAAATTAGTGAAGTTGAACCAAACAGAAATCAACCAAGAAAAAGCTTTAATGAAGAAAGCTTAGAAGAATTAGCAGAATCAATTAAGCAATATGGATTAATTCAACCAATAATAGTAACAAAAGAAGATGGATATTATGCAATTGTTGCAGGAGAAAGAAGATGGAGAGCTTGCAAAAAAGCAGGGCTAAAAGAAATATCAGCAATCATTAGAGAAAAAGACGAAAGAAAAAACAAAGAAATTGCATTAATAGAAAACATACAAAGAGAAGATTTAAACCCTATAGACAAAGCAATGGGAATAAAAGCCTTAATGGAAGAATATGAATTAACACAAGCAGATGTAGCAAAGATAATAGGAAAAAGCAGAAGTGCAATAACAAATACAATAAGAATATTAAATCTTGACTCAAGAGTATTAGACATGGTAAGAGCAGGAAAACTTACAGAAGGACATTGTAGGGCATTACTTGCAATTCCAGATGGAGACAAGCAATATGATATGGCATTAAGATTATTAGAAACAGGGGCAAGTGTAAGAGAAGTAGAACAAAAAACACAATTAACAAAAAAGATGAAGAAAAAAGATCAAAGATATGAAGCAATATATAGAGATGTAGAAGACTCATTCAAAAGTTTCTTTGGAACAAAGGTAAGATTGGATGCAGGAGTAAAAAAAGGAAAAATAGTAATAGAATACCAATCAAACGACGATTTAGAGAGAATTTTAGATTTGATAAAGGTATAATATGTTTAAGAAAATAAAAACGCTTAGAAAGCTAATAATTAAAAGTAGAAAATATTTGACATTTCACCGAGAAAGTATAATCTTCTTGGTGTTTTATTATTATTACAATAGTTGAAATAATAAAAATAGTATGCTAGTATAAAAATATCGAAAGATTGAAGGGAAAAAGGTGATAATAATGAAAAAGGGATTAATAATATTAATGGTTTTAGTAATACTTATTGTAATATCAGTTGCTATATTTATAATATTAAATAAAAGTATGTTTAATAAAGGTGGATCAGAAATAACTATGACAATAGAAGAAGGAACATTAACTAGAACAAGTGCAACAGTAATTATAAAAGATAATAATAAAGAACATAGCTATGGAGAAAACTATAGCATAGAAAAAAAAGAAAATGAAGATTGGATACCTGTAAAACAAATAGGACAACATTCATTTTTACTAATCTCGATGGGTACTTTAACAGGAGAGCTAAAGTTTAACTTAGATTGGGCTGAAAGATATGGAGAATTAGAAAATGGAGAATATAGAATAGTAAAAACACTGGATACAGAAGGAGGAAAACTAGAACTATATGCTGAGTTTGTTATTGAGTAAATTACAAATAATAAAAAATGATATTACATAACTAAGAAGAAGTGAGTAAAGAAATAATATTTAAAGGACAAACATTGCAAATAGTTACCATATTTTAAAGAATTTACCAAATATTGACAAAACATTAACTTAAGAGTAAAATATTACTGTACTATTCGTAGAATTGCGAATTGCACATAAAAAATGACACATATAGTTAAAAGAAAAAATGGAGGTATCTCAATGAAGAAAAAGATAGCAACAATAATTAAACGGATGGTGAGCTTTGGATTAGTATTGGCAATGATTCTGACAAGTACAAACGTTTATGCAACAGAAGGAGAAGTTTCTCCTGTTGACAGTACAGATGAATTAAAAACTGTCTCATACAATATGGAGACAGGGGAAATCACATATGAAGTGTATGAAGTTGAGGATTTAACTGATGTAAGTTCATTAGAAATACAAGACGATGAAATCAGTACACATCATGTTATTGGTATAGACAACAGGTCTCATATTACAAATACAACTGATAGCCCATATAGGAATGTTTGTTGCCTTGTAATTACATATCCTAATGGAAGTAAAACTATTGGATCTGGTGTTTTAGTATATTTTGATGTATTATTAACAGCTGCTCATTGCGTGTACCAACATGACCGTGGAGGATGGGCTACTTCAATAGAGATAGTACCAGGAAGACAAGGTGAGAATAAAAGACCTCTAGGAACAGCTTATCCAACTAAAACTATGTGTAGCCAGGAATGGATAGACAACAGAAATTATGATGGAGACTGGGCGATTATTGATTTAGATAGAAGTTTTGATACTTGGCAATTATTTGGGTATTATAATAATTATTATAATCAATTAGGTACAAGTGTAACAGCAATTGGATATCCTGGAGAAGAGGATATTCGATATCATATGTATGCTGATACTAATAGCATATCATATGTTACTGAATATCAATATACAGTTTTATGTGATCTGACTGGCGGACAAAGTGGAGGAGCACTTATAGATGATAAGTCTGGATACCTTATAGGGATTATTTCAAATGAAAAGGAGATTGTACCTGGAGAAGAATATGCAAATCGTTGTCTCAGACTAACTCCTGCGTTGTGTAGTGTTATACAGTCGCATTACGACTAAACTCGGTAGAGGAATTTTAGTACATAATATCTATTATAAATTAAAGTAACATGTAAAGAATAGGTGTAATACTATAAGTAAGTAACAATAGGTGTCATTTCACCGAGAAAGTATAAATTTCTCGGTGTTTTTAAAATATTATTGTAATAATTGAAAAAATAAAAATAGTATGTAGTATAAAAATATCAAACATAAGGAGAAAGGTGATAATAATGAAAAAAGGATTAATAATATTAATGGTTTTAGTAATACTTATTATAATGTCATTTGCTGTATTTATAATGTTAGACAAAAAGGTATCTAATGAAGATAAAGCAGATATAACAATGACAATACAAAAGGAAACATTAACAAGGCAGAGTGCAACAATTATTTTAGAAAGTAAAAATGATTATAGTTGTGGAGAAAGTTATAGTATAGATGAAAAAGAAGATGGCGAGTGGAAATCTATAAATGAAATTAATAGTTATCCATTTAATCTTCTTGGACTGATACCTGGAAAAGATGGAAAAATAGAATGTAATTTAGATTGGTCTCAAAGATATGGAGAATTAGAAAATGGAGAATATAGAATAGTAAAATCTGTGGATACGGCTGAAGGAAAAAGAGAGCTATATGTTGAATTTGTTATTGAGTAAATTACAAATAATAAAAAATGATATTACATAACTAAGAAGAAGTGAGTAAAGAAATAATATTTAAAGGACAAACATTGCAAATAGTTACCATATTTTAAAGAATTTACCAAATATTGACAAAACATTAACTTAAGAGTAAAATATTACTGTACTATTCGTAGAATTGCGAATTGCACATAAAAAATGACACATATAGTTAAAAGAAAAAATGGAGGTATCTCAATGAAGAAAAAGATAGCAACAATAATTAAACGGATAGTAAGCTTTGGTTTAGTTTTAACAATAATAATTGCAGGTACGAATGTTTATGCGGCAGAAAACAGGGAGAACCCTGTTGATATCACAGAGAAACAGGAGTATGGCACAAGTATTACTTACGATGTGGAAACAGGAGAAATCACATATGGAGCTGACCAAAACTATATTCACGAAGATACAGACAGTGCTGAAACCGACGGAGTAAATGGTGAGGAAATTTCTCCTACAGGAATAATTGGTCCTGACGATAGAATTGCAGTTAGTAATACAACTGTATATCCTTATAATGCTATTTGTTATGTTGAATCAACATTTCCTGATGGCACTGTAAGGAGAGGGACGGGTTCTCTAGTTTACAGCACCGTCATGCTAACGTCAGGTGATATGGTGTATTCACATGATAATGGTGGTTGGGCTAAAGTAGTAACAGTAATACCAGCATTAAATTCAGATGGATACAATCGTCCTTATGGAACAGCTCATGCTACTAAATTAACATCAAATGACGAATGGGCAAATAATAAAAACGTTTTATGGGATTGGGGCATTGTAGATTTGGATACAAGTTTTAATTCTTGGCTTGGAGTCAGCTATAACAATAATTATACTCTTTATATAGGACTCAAAGCTTCCACAGTCGGATATCCTAAAAATAAAGGATTTCAGATGTGGCAGGATACTAATAGTATATCTGCAGCAGGAGATCGCTACTTAAAGACTTTATGTGATATAGAATATGGAGATAACGGAGCACCAGTTATGTCTTTGGATTCAGGAAAAATTGTTGGAATTATAGCGACAGAACATCTAGAAAATGGTGTATGTTATTACAATAGTGCGGTTAGGATAAATGCAGATTTATATAATCGTATACAAGCTCATATTCAATAATCATAAAGCATAATAATAGTTTGATTAATTAAGTAACTATAAAAAAATAATATGTGTCATTTCACCGAGAAAATTATACTTTTCTCGGTGTTTTTTTTATATAATAGGAAAGTTATACTTTCCTATTATATAAATGCTATAATCGC
>CAOKMR010000040.1 GCA_948469815.1 uncultured Clostridiaceae bacterium
TACATAACAAGGCTTTCAAAAGATTTTTTTATTAACTTAATACCAAACTACGGAGTTTTACAGAAAAGGCAGTAAAAGCCAAGAAAAGGATTTATATTTAGTAAAAAAATAAAAACATATTGCAAAAAAAAGATAAATAATGTATAATAAAGATGTAGTAGTATAAATGAGGATACATTACAATAAAAACTAATGTAATATTCCACTTATACTGTATATATTATAAGGGGAAATAGAATGAAAAATAAAAAAATATTTGCAATAATAATTATATTTATTCTAACAATTATATTATTTGCAAGTGTATCAAAAGTTCAAGCAAGTGATGACATTATGGATTGGAACTTTAGTGTAAGTCAACCAGTTCCATCTAAAGTAATTAATGTAGCTGGATTTCTTATAAAATTTTTAAGGAATATGTCTATAATTATTACAATATTGGTAATTACAATATTGGGAATTCAATTTATGCTAGGAAGTGTAGAAGAAAAAGCTAACTATAAAAAGACATCAATGAATATTATTATAGGGGTAGTGTTTATTACACTAGTAACTAGTATAGTTGATGTTATATTCTCGGCTTTTAATTCATAAAATGACATATAATAAGGAGAAAAAAATGAATAAAAAGATATTGACTATGATATTTATATTTATTATTGCCATTATAGTATTTACAAGTATTTCAAATGTACAAGCTTCAGAAATTTCTGATGCAATTGACTCAGCACAAGATTTTTTAGAGAATGGCAAAGGTAGCAAATCAAGCATAATAAATTATCAAAACTTATATAATGTTGTAAATTATTTATATAATATAGCTATGTTAATAGCAATAATACTTGCAATAATTATTGGTACAATATTAGGAATTAGAATAGTAGTAGGAAGCGTAGATGAAAGAGCAGATTCAAAACACTTAATTATTCCATATTTAGTGTTAGTAGCAACTGGAGCATTTGCTTTTACAATATGGAAATTTCTATTACAACTTGTACAAAATAACATATAAAAGACTTTAATGTTTCTCATAACAATGAGAGTAAAAAATATAGAGAATAAAAGAGGAGGGAAATAAATGAAAAAGGTTACAAAAATATTAACAATAGTATTATTAGTAGCAATGATAGTTTTATCAGTAAGTGAAGTATTTGCAGCAGGTGGATTGATAACTAATATAGAACAAGCATCAAATACAACTGTAAATATGGGAACATTACCACAAACAATAGGAAAAGTTATAGCTTACATTAGAAATGCCGCAATAATAATTGGTATAGTAATTATACTAATACTTGGTATAAAATATATGACAGGAAGTGTAGAAGAAAAAGCAGGATACCAAAAATCTTTTGTACCATTAATAGTTGGTATAATAGTAGTAATGGCAGCAACATCAATAGCATCATTCTTATTCAGCTTATTCTAGAATTAAATAATAATACAAATAAACACGAGGGCGATATAATCGTTCTCTGTTTTTTTATATTCTTAGCAAAGTAATCTCAATATAAAAATTGGGATTTGTGGGGGTGATTTTATTATATAAAATCACAATGAATAATGAATGATTAATGATTAATGATTAATGATGAATAATATCGTAGGGGCACGGCGCACCGTGCCCAAATAATTATAAATTTGATGTAATTTTAATATTAAACGATATATTTAATAATTTTATTATTATGTTAAATATTATGATTTTTGCCTATTTCAATGGGCACGGTGCGCCGTGCCCCTACAATGGTATGCAATAATTTATAATTAATATTAATGTTTAAATTTCTGTGTCATAAGGGACGGAGAATTTTGACAGTATCAACTTGACATATTATGTAAAATGATGTAAAATATAGGAGTAACCGGTTGAATGCCAATAGTATGTTATAGGAGGAATTTAATATGGCAAAAATGAAATATGTAAAGGTTCGGAACATTGATTTCCCAAATGGAATAGTGATATTTGATTTTAAGTTCGAATATTCTATTTCATCAACGTTTCATGGGACGTCAGATGTAGAAAAAGAAGGCAATGCAGTAATACAGGTATGGCCCTCGCAGCCTTACGAGAAGGATGTTATGGAAGAAGATGTTTTTAGGCATACAATGATAATCTCATATGAAACAGAGGGTTACTCAGATGCATATGATGAGGATTACTTCAAGGATAACATGATCAAAGAGAAACTGCGGACAAAAGCATATGAAATAATAAGAAGCGTTAAAAGAGGAAATCTTATGAGGTGAACCAAAGGATGTATAAGTGAAAATGAAGTGAACCAAAGGAGAGGTGGTGCAGATATGTTTGCACCACTTTCTCCTATGGAAATTGAATTTTATATGTTTAAAATATTGACATTTGAGGAAAGCTAATATATAATAATATGCAATAAAAAACAATGCGATGAAGATGAAAGCGATTGATAAAACTATTAATAGAGAAAAAATGCCATGGGCTGGAAGCATTTTAAATAGTTCAATTAGTGAAACACATTGGAGCATTTTAAAAAAGAGGAAAATATAATTAATTATTTTCAAAAAGGGTGGTACCGCGGAAGTAAAGCTTTCGTCCCTGTATTATATACAGAGACGAAAGCTTTTTTGGTATTAATATAAAGAATACATTGTAGGGGCACCGTTTGAGGGAATACCAGTGAGACATGACACCACTGTGCCCTCTTTTGATTTTTAACCATATTATCTAGGAAAGGAAAGGGATATATATGAACGATTACAGAACCTATTTATGTTCAGACATGAGACTTGAAGATGTAGGAAAGGAGGCAAAACTTGCAGGATGGATAGACACAATTAGAGATTTAGGAGGAGTTCTATTTATTGATTTAAGAGATCAATATGGAATAACACAAGTAGTAGTAAGAGACAATGAAGAACTAGTAGAATTTGCATCAAAAATTCCAATAGAATCAACAGTATCAATTTCAGGAGTTATAAGAAAAAGAGATGAAGAAACAATAAATGAAAAACTAGAAACAGGACTTGTAGAACTTAAAGCGGAGAAAATAGAGATATTAGGAAAAAGAACAAAAATGCTACCATTTGAAATATCTGAAAGCAAAAAAACACGTGAAGATTTAAGATTAAAATATAGATATTTAGATTTAAGAAATAAGAAAGTATTAGAAAATATTAAACTAAGAGCACAAGTAATTCAATTTTTAAGGATGAAAATGATAGAACTAGGATTTTTAGAAGTGCAAACACCAATACTTACAAGCTCATCACCAGAAGGAGCAAGAGATTATTTAGTACCAAGCAGATTAAACCCAGGAAAATTTTATGCATTACCACAAGCGCCACAACAATTTAAACAATTATTAATGGTATCAGGAATAGACAAATACTTTCAGGTAGCACCATGTTTTAGAGATGAAGACGCAAGAGCAGATAGAAGTCCAGGAGAATTCTACCAATTAGACATGGAAATGGCATTTGCAAAGCAAGAAGATGTATTTAATGTAATAGAAAAAGTAATGTATGATACATTCAAACAGTTTTCAAATAAGGAAATTGCAAAATATCCATTCCCAAGAATAACATATAAAGAAGCAATGTTAAAATACGGTACAGACAAACCAGATTTAAGAAACCCATTAATAATAGAAGATATAACAGACATATTTAAAAAACTTGATATAAAAGTATTTAATGGAAAAATAGTAAGAACAATAACTGTAAAAGATGTAAAAAACATGCCAAGAACATTTTTCGAAGACATGACAGAATATGCAATAAAAGACTGTAAGGCAAAAGGACTTGCATGGCTAAGAGTCATGGAAGATGGAAGCTTACAGGGGCCAATTGCAAAACTTATACCAGAAAAAGAAAAACAAGAAATGTTAGAAAGAACAAAAACTGAAATAGGAGATGCAATATTCTTTATAGCAGAACAAAAAGGAAGAGTAGAAGAACTATCAGGACTTATAAGAGAAGAAGCAGGTAAAAAATTAGGATTAATAGATGAAAACAAATTTGAATTCTGTTGGATAATAGATTTTCCAATGTATGAAATAAAAGAAAATGGAGAACTAGGATTTTGTCATAACCCATTTTCAATGCCACAAGGTGGAATAAAAGCATTAGAAGAGAAAGATAAGCTAGATATTCTTGCATATCAATATGATATTGTATGTAATGGAATTGAATTATCATCAGGAGCAGTAAGAAATCATGATATAGAAATAATGAAAAAGGTATTTGAAATATTAGGCTACACAGAAGAAGATATAAAAACAAAATTTGGAGCATTGTATGAAGCATTTCAATATGGAGCACCACCACATGCTGGAATAGCACCAGGAATAGATAGAATGATAATGTTATTAACAGGGGAAGAATGTATAAGAGATATAATAGCCTTCCCAATGAATGCCAAAGCACAAGATTTATTAATGAATGCACCAGGGAATGTAACCAAAGAACAATTAAAAGAAATTCATATTTCCATAGATAACAAATTAGAATAAAACATTGATATTACACAAAAAACGTTATATAATAATAACATTAATAGAGAGAAAGGAAGATTTTAATGGAGGTAAAAAAAGAAGAGCTGTTGCATATTGCAAATTTAGCAAGATTAAAACTACAAGATAATGAAATAGAAAAATATCTATTAAATCTACAAGATATATTAAATTATGCAAATTTAATAAATAAAGTAGATGTAGAAGGTTTAAAAGAAACAGTAGGTGAAAGAGATTCTTATAATGTTTTTAGAAAAGATGAAATAGATATATTTGGAAATATAGATGGTATGATAAAGAATTTCCCAGAGGAGCAGGATGATATGATTAGAGTGCCTAAGGTCGTACAGTGAGTGACGTTTGAAAAATAAACTGCGTATTACGTCGTTAATTTAAAATAAAAATTGCTCAACGTACAATAGTACGCCTCCGCCTTTTTATTTTAAATTGCCTAGTACTACTTGTTTCTTTTCCAAACTTAATTTAGTACTATATGTCAATTATTGTACTAATGTAGGGGCGATTATTAATCGCCCGTGTTCTAGAAAATGACATAAAAACAATTTTTTTAGATAAGGAGATAAAAAAATGGATATTACAGAATTAACAGTTCATGAATTGCAAGAAAAATTGAAAAATAAAGAACTCACAATAACAGAAATAAATAAAGCATATATAGATAGAATAAACGAAAAAGAAAAAGATATACAAGCATTTATTACACTAACAACAGATGAAGCATTAGAAAAATCAAAAAACATTGAAGAAAAGGTAAACAAAGGAGAAATAAAAGGAGAATTAGCAGGAATACCAATAGGAATAAAAGATAATATGTGTATAAATGGGGTAAAAACAACATGTGCGTCTAAAATGCTAGAAAACTTTATCGCACCATATAATGCAACAGTAATAGAAAAAATAAATGATGAAAATATGATAAGCCTTGGAAAGACAAATATGGATGAATTTGCAATGGGAAGTTCAACAGAAACCTCATATTTTAAGAAAACCAAAAATCCATGGGATTTAAGTAAAGTGCCAGGAGGTTCATCAGGAGGATCAGCAGCAGCAGTAGCAGCAAACATGGTACCATGGGCTTTAGGTTCAGACACAGGAGGAAGTATTCGTCAGCCAGCAGGTTGTTGTGGAATTGTAGGATTAAAACCTACATATGGGTTAGTTTCAAGATATGGACTTATTGCGTATGCGTCATCATTAGACCAAATAGGAACATTCACAAAAGATGTAGAAGACACTGCGATCTTATTAAATGTAATAGCAGGACATGATGATAGAGATACAACATCAGCAAAGAAAGAAAAAAAAGACTATACAAAAGCATTAAAAAATGATGTAAAAGGACTAAAAATAGCAGTTCCAAAAGAATTCTTTGGAGATGGAATAAATAAAGAGGTAAAAGAGAGCATAGAAAAAGCCATAGAAAAATACAAAGAATTAGGAGCAATTGTAGAAGAGGTATCATTAGATATAGCAAATTACGCATTAGCAACATATTACATTATTGCATGTGCAGAAGCAAGTTCAAACTTAGGTAGATTTGATGGAATCAGATATGGATATAGAAGCCCAAAATTTAATAATCTAAGAGACATTTATATAAACTCAAGAAGTGAAGGATTTGGAGATGAAGTAAAAAGAAGAATAATACTTGGCACATATGTATTAAGTTCAGGATATTATGATGCATACTACAAAAAGGCACAACAAGTTAGAACATTAGTAAAAAGTAGATTTGATGAAGTCTTTGAAAATCATGATATAATATTAACACCAACAGCACCAACAACAGCCTTCAAAATTGGAGAAAAATCAGATAATCCACTAGAAATGTATTTGTCAGATATATGTACAGTATCATTAAATATAGCAGGACTTCCAGGATTATCTATCCCATGTGGTGTAGATAGCGAGGGAATGCCAGTAGGAATGCAGTTAATAGGAAAACGTTTTGATGAAGAAACAATATTGAATGCAGGATATACCTATGAGCAGGCTACAAAATTTAGAGAAACATATAAACCTACATTTAAAAAATAGGGCAAAAAATAATTATGACAAATGTAGGGAACATTGCGTATAATCATTGAAATAACATAAATTAAAAATCAAAAAAATTATAAATGTAGTAAATGATGTAGGGGCGGGCCCTGTGTCCGCCCATTAAAATAATACAAATTTAGAATTTATGCAATTGGACAGCCACAAGGACTGCTCCTACAATAAAACTAAAAATATAATGCTAGAAAAGAATTAGGAATTTATAACCAATTTGGTGTATTATAAAGAAAGGAATGATAATAATATGTCCATAGAAGAATACGAAACAGTCATAGGACTAGAAGTGCATGCAGAACTATCAACAAAAACAAAAATATTCTGTAAATGTCCTACAAAATTTGGAGCAGAGCCAAACACACAAGTATGTCCAATATGTATGGCAATGCCAGGAACTTTACCAGTATTAAACGAAAAAGTAGTAGAATATGCAGTAAAAGCAGGAATAACAACAAACTGTGAAATAGAAAGAAATAGTAAAAATGATAGAAAAAACTATTTTTATCCAGACTTACCAAAAGCATATCAAATATCACAATATGACAGACCATTATGTAAAAATGGAAACATTGAGATAACAGTAGATGGAGAAAAAAAGAAAATAGGAATTACAAGAATTCATATAGAAGAAGATGCAGGAAAATTAAACCATGATGATTTTGGTGGGGGAAGTTTAGTAGACTTAAACAGAGCAGGAGTCCCACTAATAGAAATAGTTTCAGAACCAGACATGAGAAGTTCAAAAGAAGTAGATGCATACTTAAAAAAATTGAAAGCAATACTTGAATATATTGAAGTATCAGACTGTAAAATGCAAGAAGGTTCATTTAGAGCAGATGTAAATGTATCTGTAAGAAAAAAAGGACAAAAAGAATTTGGAACAAGAACAGAAATGAAGAATAT
This sequence comes from uncultured Clostridiaceae bacterium, assembly GCA_948469815.1. Taxonomy (GTDB): domain Bacteria; phylum Bacillota; class Clostridia; order TANB77; family CAG-508; genus CAKPSH01. Next base: position 7,470 of record CAOKMR010000040.1, read on the forward strand.
GAACTCATTTAGAAGTATAGTAAGAGCAATTGAATATGAAAGACAACGCCAAATAGAGGTAATTGAAAATGGGGGAAAAATAGAACAAGAAACGTTAAGATGGGACGATGTATCAGGAAGAACCTTCTCAATGAGGGATAAAGAAGATGCTCAAGACTATAGATATTTTCCAGACCCAGACTTAGTAGCAATAAAACTTTCAGAAGAATATATAGAAAATATAAAAAATAATTTACCAGAACTACCAGAAAGTAGAAAACAAAGATATTTAGAAGACTATAAATTAACTGTAAAAGAAGCAGATGGACTAACAGCATCTAAATATTTATCAAACCTATTTGAAGAAGCAACTAAAATATCTAACAACCCAAAAGCAGTATGTAACTGGATAATGTCAGATATATCAAGAATATTAAATGAAAGAGAATTAGAGCCATCAGACATTAAATTTTCAGGGAAAGATTTAGCAGAACTAATAGACTTAATAGAAAAAGGTACAATTAGTAGTGCGATAGCAAAAAAGGTATTAGACAAAATGTTTGATGAGGCAAAAAAACCAGAAGACATAATAAAAGAAAATGGATGGATACAGATTTCAGACGAAGGAGCAATAAAAGAAGTAGTAATAAAGATATTAGAAGCAAATCCTCAATCTGTTGCAGACTATAAAGCAGGAAAAGAAAAAGCATTAGGATTTTTAGTAGGTCAAGCAATGAAAGAAACAAAAGGACAGGCAAATCCACAAATGCTAAATCAAATGTTTAAAGAAGAATTAAAATAAGAGAGATATGTTAAAATGGTTGGGACGCCCTTCGGGCGTTCATAAAATAATACGAATTTCAACTCATTGTAGGGGCACATTGCATGTGCCCTTTTACGGATGCTATTCTATTTCCTTCTTAATTCTATTAAACCCAATTCCAAAAGCAAAAAAAGTACATGCAAAAAGAATACTATTTTTTAATATATAAAAACCTATGTAATAAATAGTAATAGAACTATAAAAGAAATCATATGTAAGTAAAAACAAGCTAGATACAATTGCTAAAATAAAGCAAAAAATCAATCCATTTTTCATTAAAATTTTAATCTTATCATCCATAGAATTAAACAAACTAGATAATTTATCTCTCATAAAAACACAATCCTTTCAAAGTAGATTTATGTATATAAAATACAAAAACTTTTCTTTATATAATAGGAAAGTTATACTTTCCTATTATATAAATGCTATAATCGCTAGCCCTTGAGATTTTCTCCTTACAGTCGAAAACTTTGGTAGGGCGAGAACAAATTAAAGAAAAATCTTTGATTTTTCTTATTTGTTCTAAATATAGATTAACATAAAAACTAAACAAAAACAATGTAAATAAATGGATACAAAGCTCAAAACCTCATTTGACAAAACATGCAAATTAGTGTAAAATAAAGGGTATTAAAAAGGAGGACTTTATGCAGAATGATAAGAAAGCAATAGAAAACATTTTAATAAAAAATAGAATATACATAGCAATTATAGCAATTATATTAATAGTATTGTGTATTCAAAACATATATTTTTTAATACCATCAATAATAATCTTTGCACTAATAATAATATACACATACTGGACAGACAACAAAAAAACGACAGAAATAACTCAACACATAGAAGAACTAACATTTAGTATAGACACAACAGCAAAAAACACATTAATAAACTCTCCATTTCCACTTGCTATAATAGAGACAGATGGAAACATAGTATGGAAAAGTATAAGCTTTGTAAACGAATTTGGAAATGTAGATATTAAAAATATTTTAGGTAATTTAGCAAAAGAAATAAAAACACAAGTTGAGAACAACGATTCGAAATCAATAGACATGCAAATAAAAATAGAAAAAAAAGATTACAAGATAATTGGAGAATGCTTAAAGAAAAAGCAAAAAGGAATAAAGAAAAGAACAGAATATATGGTAGTATTATATTTTATAGACAATACTGAAGAATTATCTATAAATCAAAAATACGAAGAATCAAAATCTTGTATTGGAATTATATCAATTGATAACTATGAAGAAACAATGAAGGCATTAACAACAGAAGAAAAGCCACAAGTACTAGCAAAATTGGAAAAAAGTATATATAAATGGGCAGAAGCAACAAACGGAATCGTAATAAAAAGTGAAAGAGACATTTATGTATTCATGTTTGAACAAAAATATATAGAAACATTAAAAGAAAATAAATTTGACATATTAGATACAGTAAAAGAAATAAAAATAGAAGGGCCACTACAAATAACATTAAGTATAGCAATATCACAAGATGGCGAAACGAATTATGAAAAATATAAAACTGCGTTAGCTACACTAGATATAGCACTAGGAAGAGGTGGAGACCAAGCAGTAATTAGAAATGAAGATAAGTACAATTTCTTTGGGGGAAGAAGTATAGAAGTTGAGAAAAGAACAAAAGTAAAAGCAAGAATGGTTGCACATGCATTAGAAGATCTAATACAAGAATCAAAAAATGTAATGGTAATGGGGCATGTAAATGGGGACATAGATTCAATAGGTTCAAGTATAGGAATATATAAATTTGCAAAAACTGTAGGTAAGCCAGCAAAAATAGTAAATAATACATATGGATCTACATTACAAGACTTTATGAATGAAGTACATAAACAAGAAGATTATAGAAATGTAATAATAAATGGCATTCAAGGCTTATCAGAAATCACAGAAGATACATTATTAGTAATTGTAGATACAAATAAAAAGAATTATGTAGAAGTACCAGAATTACTCGAAAAAACAAATAAAATTGTTGTAATAGACCATCATAGAAGAAGTACAGACTATATTGAAAATACAACATTAAGTTTCCATGAGGTATATGCGTCGTCTGCATCAGAGCTAGTAACGGAATTATTACAATATACAACAAATGAAACATCACTAACTACCTTTGAAGCAGAAAGTCTATATGGTGGAATAATGGTAGACACAAAAAATTTTACATTTAAAACAGGAGTTAGAACCTTTGAAGCAGCAGCATATTTAAGGAAAAACAATGTAGACATTCTAAAAGTAAAAAAATGGTTCCAAAGTGATTTAGAAAGCTATAATATGATAGCAGATGTGGTAAAAAATGCAGAAATAGTAAGAGAAACAATTGGAATATCAATATATGAAAAAGAAGATGAAAATGCAAACTTAATTTGTGCAAAATCGGCGGATGAATTATTAACAATAAATAATATCACTACATCATTTGTATTAGGAATACAAAAAAAGAAAGTATGTATTAGTGGACGTTCAATAGGAGACATAAATGTACAATTAATATTAGAAAAACTAGGTGGTGGAGGCCATATAGGAGTAGCAGGAGCACAAATAACAGGAGTAACATTAGAAGAAGCCAAAGAGATGCTAATAGAAAAAATAGACGAATATTTCGCCGAAGGTACCAATTAAAATAGGGGCACATTGCATGTGCCCAATAAATAAAAAAATATGTAGGGGCACGGCGCACCGTGCCCAATGAAAGGAGAAAAAATGAAAGTAATACTAAACGCTGACATAAAAGGCGTAGGAAAAAAGAATGAAATAATAAATGCAAGTGATGGATACGCGAGAAACTATTTATTTCCAAAAAATCTAGCAGTACTAGCAGACGCACAAAACATGAATGTATTAAATGCAAAAAAAGCATCTGAACAACACAAAAAAGACTTAGAATGTGAAGAAGCAAAAAAAGTACAAGAAAAAATGAAAAATATAGTTCTAAAGATAACAACAAAAGCAGGAGAAAATGGAAAAACTTTTGGTAGCATAACATCAAAAGAAATTGCAGAAACACTAGAAAAACAATTTAAAATAAAAGTAGATAAAAAGAAGATAATGCTTCCAGAGCAAATAAAAACATTAGGAACATATGTAGTAGATATAAAATTATATGAAGGAGTCATTGGAAAATTAACTGTATCTGTAACTGAATAATCATTTACTTAAATAAAATACATTCCAAATAATAATAATTTTCATTTTAATGAAAGTTCACTCCATTGCACAGAATTTCTAAATCTATATTACGGCACCCTTTCATTATGCAAAGCAAATGAACTATTTCCATAATATAGATTAAGAAATTCTAGATTATTTCGTTCAAATTTCATTAAAATTCAAATTTTTATTATTTGAATGCAAGAATACGATATAAAAAACTTAATTTTATAAAATAAAAAAGAAAGGTAATATAAAAATGTCAGTAGCAAAAATTCCACCAAATGACATAGAAGCAGAACAAGCAGTACTAGGCAGTATGTTAACAGATAAAGATGCTGTCATTTCTGCAATAGAAGTACTAAAGAAGGAAGATTTTTACCGTGAAGACAATAAAGCAATATTCGAAGCAATGATAAGCCTATACAATAGACCAGAACCGATAGATATAATAACAGTTAAAGATGAATTATTATCAATAGGCAAATTTGATGTAGTTGGTGGATTAGAATATTTAGCATACTTACCAGAAAAAGTTCCTACAACAGCAAATGTAGAAAAATACATAAAAATTGTAGAAGAAAAATCAATACTAAGAAATTTAATAAAAACCTCAAACGAATTAATAACATTAGGGTATGATGAAACACAAGAAGTAAATGCAGTAATGGATCAAGCAGAAAAAAAAGTATTTGATTTAATGCAAAATAGAAATCAGACAGGATATTCTCAAATAAGAGATGTATTAGTAGACTCATTTGCACAATTAGAACAATTATATAATCAAAAAGAAGGAATTACAGGAGTTCCATCTGGATTTGCAGACTTAGATTTAAGAACAGCAGGATTTCATAACTCAGAATTAATAATATTAGCAGCAAGACCAGCAATGGGAAAAACCGCCTTTGCACTAAATATAGCAACAAATGCAGCAACAAAATCAGATATACCAGTATTATTGTTTAGTTTAGAAATGTCAAAAGAACAATTAGTAAACAGAGTACTATGTAGTGAAGCAATGGTAGATAGCAATAAACTAAAAACAGGAAAGATAGAAGAAAACGACTGGGTAAAAATAGTAGAAGCATTAGGACCACTATCAGAAGCAGAAATGTATATAGATGATACAGCAGGCATTTCAATAACAGAAATAAGAGCGAAAGCAAGAAAATTAAAATTAGAAAAAAATATAGGACTAATAATAATAGACTATTTACAATTAATACAAGGTTCTGGAAATAGAAGAAATGGAAGCCGTGAACAAGAAATTTCAGAAATAAGCCGTTCATTAAAAATATTAGCAAAAGAGCTAGACATACCAGTAATAGCATTATCACAATTATCAAGAGCAGCGGAACAACGTAGTGACCATAGACCAATGTTATCAGACTTACGTGAATCAGGTTCAATAGAGCAAGATGCGGACATAGTAATGTTCTTATATAGAGATGACTATTATAATGAAGAAAGTGAAAGTAAAAACATAGCAGAAGTAATAATAGCAAAAAACAGGAGTGGTTCAGTAGGAACAGCAGAAATGTTATGGATGTCAAACTATACTAAATTTGCAAATATAGAACACTATAGAGATGACGAATATTGAAACAGAGGTTAGATATTAGAAATTAGATATTAGACTAATTTCTAACTTCTAACCTCTAATTTCTAATAAACTATCTATTTTTAATGGAGGAAATATGTTCAAGGAAAACATTCTAAAAACAATTAAAAAATATAATCTAGTACAAAACGGAGACAAAATTATTGTAGGATTATCAGGAGGACCAGACTCAATCTCACTAATAAATGTATTAGATGAAATAAGAAAAGACGAAACAATGGGAATAAAATTTGATTTAATAGCAGCACATATAAATCATAATATTAGAGAAGAAGCAAAATCAGATGAAGACTATGTAGTTAAATATTGCAAAGAAAAAAACATAGAGGTATATGTATTAAGTATAGACATTAATAAAAAAGCTAAAGAGGAAAGAAAAGGGACAGAAGAAACAGGAAGAAATGTAAGATATGAATTTTTTGAAGAAATATTAATAAAAACGAAATCCAATAAAATAGCAACAGCACATACAGCAAATGACAATGCAGAAACAGTACTTATGAATATAATAAGAGGAAGCGGAACATCAGGTTTAAAAGGAATAAGGCCAATAAGAGACGATAAATTCATAAGACCATTAATAGAAACAACCAGAGAAGAAATTGAAGAATACTGTAAAAAAAATAATCTAAACCCAAGGATAGACAAAACAAACTTTGAAAATGACTATACAAGAAACAAAACAAGAAATATACTAATACCACTTATAAAAGAAAAATTTAATCCAAATATAATAATGACTATAAATAGGTTATCAGATATAATAAACGAAGAAAACGAATACCTAGAAAAACTCACAGAACAAAAATATAAAGAAATATTAATAAAAGAAAGCAAAGGGAAACAAATAGAAATAGATTTAAAACTATTCAACCAACAAGACATAGTAATAAAAAAGAGACTAATATTACATACCATAAAAAGACTACAAGGGGATGCCCAAGGCATAGGGAAAGTGCATATAGAAGACATTATAAAACTATGTAAAAACAACTTAGGAAACAAATACTTAACACCAAATAAAAACCTAAAAGTGTTAATAAAAAACAAGAAAATATATTATATTAGAAATTTATAAATTTTTTAAAATATTACAATTTTGTAATAATAAATGAATATCCTTTACAAGTGTATAAATTTCATTGACTTGCATATAATATTATGATACAATATTAAGTACAAAATATCGTATATTATTTTGCACAAGAGAGGAGATGAAATTTATGCAAGCAATAAGCGTAAGTGAAGCAAGACAAAACTTTAAAAAATATTGTGATGATGTTGTAGAAAATGATGACATCATTATTGTAAGTAGAAATGGCAATGGTAAAGAAAACATGGTCTGGATTGATTTGAAAACATATAACGAATTACAAAAAGCTAAAAGAAATTTAGAATATATAATGAAATTAGAAGAAAGCTTTAAGCAATTAGAAGAAGGAAGGGTAGTAACAAAAACTATAGAAGAATTGGAGGCTATGGCTGATGAATAGTATTTTTACTGAAAAAGCATGGTCTGATTATTTAAGTTGGCAAAATCAAGACAAAAAAACATTAAAAAAAATAAATACATTACTTATTGATATACAAAGAAATGGTAGTGGCAGCAGACTTGGAAAAGCAGAAATATTAAAAAACAGGAAAGGTTATAGTAAAAGGATAGATAACAAAAATCGTCTAATCTATGACTTTAATGCTAATGGAGATGTCATAGTAATATCTTGTAAAGGTCATTATGAAGAATAGACATTAGTTACTATACAGGAAAATAGAATATGGAATGTAGGGGCGATTATCAATCGCCCGTTTCTCGTATTACAGAAAAGTTATATAATTTTAATATTCATTAATAATACCTGTTCCGTAGCAAAAGCCTTGATACAGGCAAGTTTCGACAAAAAAAGTTTTTAAAAAAGTATTGCAAATATAAAAATCTTATGATACCATAATATCGCTAAAATAAAAACAATAAAATTTTACAACTCAAAGAAAAATAGAAAGGAAGAACATATATGAAAAACAAAATACAAAGATTTGCAGGCTTCATAATAGTAGGAATAATACTAATAGTACTTGCAACAGCAATAATAGATAGAGAGGACAAAAAGCTAACATATTCAGAATTAATAAGCAAAATAGAATTATCAGAGGTAACAGAAATTGAGATAGCAGCAAATGGAAAATCAGCATATATCAAATTAAAAGGAGAAACGCTAGAAAAAGAAGTAAACATTCCAAATATGGAAAGCTTTATGGACTATATAACAGACTATTTGAAGGCAGGAAACATCAAGCTAACAGAAAACTCAGAAAATATCTTAATAACAATATTAGGACTAATTTCGCCATTTGGAATAATAATAATAGCACTATTATTCTTATTCTTCACAATGAGTGCAAACTCACAAAATGGAGGTTCAAAATCAGTAAGCTTTGGAAAAAGTAAAGCCAAAATGATGACTCCAGTAGACAAAAATAAGATAACATTTGCAGATGTCGCAGGAGTTGATGAAGAAAAAGAAGAGTTAGAGGAAATAGTAGAATTCTTAAAAAACCCAGCAAAATTCACTAACATGGGAGCAAGAATTCCAAAAGGAGTACTATTAGTAGGACAACCAGGAACAGGAAAAACCTTACTTGCAAAAGCAGTTGCAGGAGAAGCGGGAGTCCCATTCTTCATAATAAGTGGTTCAGACTTTGTTGAAATGTTTGTAGGTGTCGGAGCTTCTAGAGTAAGAGACTTATTTGACCAAGCAAAAAGAAACTCACCATGTATAATATTTATAGATGAAATTGATGCAGTAGGAAGACAACGTGGAGCAGGGCTTGGAGGAGGACATGATGAAAGAGAACAAACATTAAATCAATTGTTAGTAGAAATGGATGGATTTTCACCAAACGAAGGAGTAATAGTAATGGCAGCAACAAACAGACCAGACATACTAGACAAAGCATTACTAAGAGCAGGAAGATTTGATAGACAAATAGTAGTATCAGCACCAGATGTATTAGCAAGAGAGCAAATACTGGAAGTACATGCAAGAAAGAAAAGAATAGCAGAAGATGTAGACTTAAAAACAATAGCAAGAAATACAGCAGGATTTGTAGGAGCAGACCTTGAAAACATATTAAATGAAGCAGCACTATTAGCAGCAAGAAGAAATTTAAAAGAAATAGGAATGAATGAAATAGAAGATGCCATGGTAAAAGTAACTATGGGACCAGAAAAGAAAACTAGAGTTAGAAGTGAAAAAGAAAAGAAACTAGTAGCATATCATGAAGCAGGTCATGCAGTAGTAAGTAGATATTTACCAACACAAGACAAAGTACATCAAATATCAATAGTACCAAGAGGAATGGCAGGGGGATATACTATGTATAGACCAAGTGAAGACAAATCATTCATGTCAAAATCAGAAATGGAAGAAAACATAGTATCATTATTAGGAGGAAGAGTTGCAGAGCAACTAATACTAAATGATATATCAACAGGAGCAAGCAATGATATAGAAAGAGCATCAAAAATTGCAAGAGACATGGTATCAAAATATGGTATGAGTGAAACAGTTGGAGCAATTATGTTTGGAGCAGGACAAGAAGAAGTATTCCTAGGAAGAGACTTAACACAATCAAAGAACTATTCAGAGCAAACTGCCTCAGTAATAGATGCAGAAACAAAACAAATAATAGACAAAGCATATAAAAAAGCACAAGAAATATTAAGTGAACACATAGATAAATTACACACAGTAGCAGGAATACTACTAGAAAAAGAAAAAATTGATGGAGAAGAATTTGCAGAAATATTCAATGAAAAATAAAACGCTTAAATCCCTAACAAAAATGAGTTAATATTACAAACCAGAAATAAAAACTTAACAAATAAAAAATAAAATCTAAAACTAAGAAAATCCGTAAATAAATGCGGATTTTTTTTGTATTTAGCAGAAGAAAGTACCATTTACAAAGAAACTTGAAAACAATATAATAAAAATAGAAAATACCCATTAGAACGTGCTAACATAAATAATTAAGAAATTCTCAAAATGATACAATTCGATTTCAGACAAAATGTAAGAAATTAATTTACAGCGCCCTCTCGACAGGCTCGAGATTCCCTATAAATTAATATTCAACATTTTGTAACGTCAATCTCATTTAAATATTTTTCGAATTTCTTAATTATTTATTCGCACTATAAAATATAAAAAATCCATAAAAGGAGGCAAGCACAATGAAAAAAATATGGAAAGGAAAAAACGAGAAAAGTCAAAAACGTGAAACCGTTGGCGCTGTAACACACACACACACACACACACACA